>JAJRXE010000223.1 GCA_024276455.1 Calditrichota bacterium | reverse complement strand
TTGCTCCAACACCTCCGAGTCTCGCGGCTCAACAGCTGGCGTTAGCAGTGAGAATATTAATTTTAGGAGAGTTGCTTTATTACAAATAAAAGTTTGTAGGGAGCCTTATTCCGATGTCAAAGTTGGAATAATTTCTTTGATCAAGAAATGAATCTCGTCAATAAATGCTTGTCATTTAATTTCGTAAATTAACCTAGTTTCTACTAGGTGTACTGTCTGCCAATCAAGGCTCCCTACATTTTTCACAGGAAAAAATGGAATTACTTAAAGATAAAATTTGGATAACTAGGAAATCAAGAATTGAATCTTCTGAAAGGTTGCTTAGAAATGATTTCCATTCACATCTTTTAGTAAATTATTATGCCCTCTTCGTTGTAATAATTTCGGTAAGACAAATAGTAACTCAATTTATTTCTGGCGATTGGGAGCGGTCCGGTCAGGTAAAGTTGGAGATTGTAAATACTGGTGGGATTCACATCCTCAATGTTGTAGAATAGATCGTCGTGAGTGCTGAAATAGTCACCCAGGTAAGCAGACATTCCGAAATCAAATTGATTTTCCGGATCTTTGGTGACCACTTCCACAATACCGGACATGACCTGCCCGTACTCGGCATTGAAGGTACCGCTGATGACCTTGAGTTCCTGAATGGAATTCTGGTCGACATTTACGGCCATCTTCCCGGAGAAGGGATCGGTTACCGAGAGGCCGTCGATCAGGTAAGCAATCTCGTTAGAGCGTCCGCCCCGGATGTGAAATTCCCCCCGATTGTCCACCACCACCCCGGCCTGCAATTGCAGAACTTCCTTGAAACTTTCCACAGGCATGGTGCTGATTTCCCGGGCGGAGACGGAAGCGGCCGTGGCGGTCAAGTCCTTTTGAATCAAGGGCTGTTTCGCCTCCACCTCGATGGTTTCGCCCAGCTCCAGGGTAGTGGGCTCCAACTTGAAGTCCACCCGGGTGGTGCGGTCCACAGCGACTTTAACGTTGGAAATCCGGGTTTCTTTGTAGCCCAGCATGGAAGCGACAACGGCATAGGTTCCCGGCGGAATGTTCAAAATAATGAAGTCCCCGTCCACATCAGTAGCGGCACCCAGGGTGGTTCCCTCAATCATAATATTGACTCCGGGCAACGATTCGCCGGTGGAAGCGTCAACGACCCGTCCGGCAATTTTACCAGTCTGACCGGCATTACTCAACCGGATGCCCAGGGAAAAAAGAAGAAAAATGACCAGAGCAAAGTAATTGATGTACCGCATTTACAGGTAACCTTTGTTCGGAATTTTGACCCAAAACCTTCCCTATTTAAACCTTTGTACAGTCTGTTTCAAATGAAAAACCCTTTTAACCTTGCAGATTCTTGAAAGCAAAAAATCCGGGGGCAATCTGGCGATGCCCCCGGAGACTGAGATTTACTTAATTAACAACATCTTCCGCACGGCACTGTGTTCCGGTGTGCTCAGTTTGTAGTAGTACACGCCGGAGCTCACCGCCCGCCCGGAATCGTCCTTGCCGTTCCAGGTCACAGTGTGCTGTCCGGCGGACTGTTTACCCTGGAACAGGGTGGCCACTTTGCTTCCCAGAATGTTGTACACCTCGATGCTAACGTCGGTGCGTTTTGCCAGATTGTACTGAATAGTGGTCGTGGGATTGAACGGATTGGGGTAGTTCTGTTCCAGGTGAAATCCCTCGGCTACCTGCGGTTTCCGATCTTCGATGCCGACCGCGGTTTCGCTGGAGAGAATTACGTCACGATAAAGGTAGTATTTTTCGAAATTGGTGTCGCACCACTGAGTTCCCCACCAGTTGGGGGCGTAATCGGACACATCGGCATCGTAAGCATCCGCCGAGGCGTAGTCCAGATCCCAGATCACTACACTCAGCTTCACTGTGTCGCCGTCGCTATAGCCAAACATGTCGGTGTGAACCACCACTTCCA
>JAJRXE010000222.1 GCA_024276455.1 Calditrichota bacterium | reverse complement strand
CTCTGAAGAGGACGAGTAACCCCTTACCCGTATTTAACACGAGGAAACGCCATGTTCATTTATTTTCTTGATGCTCTGTTGTTCGTCATGGGTCTCTACTGTTTAATTGCCAAAAAACACCTGGTGAAAAAGATCATCGGCATGGTTATCATGGAATATGCGATCAACCTGTTCATTATCTTGCTGGGGTACAAACATGCAGGCATCCCCCCCATTCTGCTGCCCAATATGAACACGGCTGAATTCGTGCGCCGCAGTGTCGATCCCCTGCCCCAGGCGTTGGTGCTGACCTCCATTGTCATTGGCCTCAGTACCCTGGCTTTAATGACCGCCATCGCTCTGCGTTTGTACGAAAAATACAAGACCTTCGATATGAGCGAAATTCGCCGCCTGCGCGGGTAAAGGGCACCATCTTTCCGTTTCAACCATTAAACCTAAAGCAAACGCGACGTTAAGACGAGGTACATAAAAATGGAGAACCTTCTTCCCCTGCTCATTGCCATTCCGCTGGGGATGGCATTCGTCAATCTCCTGCTTTCCAAATTCCTGAAAAACATTTCTCCATATCTGACGCTTCTGGTCGTTGTCTTCCAGTTGGGTCTGGTCATCGGCTATCTGGGACATCCCGCTTTTGTGTACACCATGGGCGGCTGGGGACCGCCAATCGGGATCACCCTGGTGTGGGACGCCCTGAGTCAACTGTTGATTCTGGTAATCTCGGTTATTGCGCTGGCGGTAACCCTGTTCGCCCTTCCTTACATGCGCCAGTACACCGCCCAGAGCAAATTCTACTCCCTTTACCTGCTCATGATTGCCGGGATGAACGGCGTGGTACTTACCGGGGACTTCTTTAACCTCTTCGTTTTCCTGGAAATCGCCTCCATCGCCTCTTACGCGCTGGTGGCTTTCGGCGTCGAGGCGGAAGAGCTGGAAGCCTCTTTCAAGTATCTGGTGTTGGGAGGAGTATCTTCTACGCTCATTCTGCTGGGTATCGCTCTGCTTTACGCCACCACCGGAACACTTAACCTGGCGGATCTGGCCGCTTCGCTACCGTGGCAAAATCATCGTCTGCTCATTTTCTTCATTTTCGCTTTGCTCATTACCGGTTTCGGACTCAAGTCTGCCATGGTTCCCTTTCACGCCTGGCTCCCGGATGCCCATCCCTCCGCCCCGGCACCGATCTCTGCCATGCTCTCCGGGCTGATCATTAAAGCCCTGGGAATCTACGCCATTATTCGGGTGTTTTTCATCGTCCTGGGAATCGTTCCCATTGTGCAGACCATTCTGCTGGTCCTGGGGGCGCTCTCGATGGTCGTCGGGGTGCTTTTGGCCGTGGGACAATGGGATTTCAAACGGTTGTTAGCTTACCACAGCATCAGCCAGATGGGATACGTGATGGTGGGCATCGCACTGGCCACCCCGCTGGGCATTCTGGGCGGACTGTTCCATCTCATCAACCATGCGGTATTCAAATCCTTGTTGTTCCTTTGTTCCGGCTCCTTCGAATACGCCACCGGTACCCGGCAGTTAAAGCAACTGGGCGGACTGATCCGGCGCATGCCCTGGAGCGGCACCAGCTGTTCGGTGGCCGCGCTTTCCATTTCCGGAGTGCCGCCTTTCAACGGTTTCTGGAGCAAACTCATCATCATTATTGCGCTTTTTCAGGCGAAATACTACTTCCTGGCCGCGGTTACCGTTTTCGTCAGTTTCATGACCCTGATTTCCTTCATTAAGGTGCAAAAATACGCCCTCTTCGGAAGCCTCCCGGAGCGCCTGGAACGGGTCAAAGAATCGCCGGCGCTGATGGTGGCCGGCATGGTTATTCTGGCGCTGCTGTGTGTGGGATTGGGATTACTCTATCCATTTTATGGGAATCAGTTACTGGCGGCGGCTCAACAACTCATTTCCCAACCCGATCAGTATCTCCAATACGCTCTTCCCTGAACCTAAGGCAGGAGATTGAATCATGCTTAAAAAACTGCTGGAATTTTTAATATTGTGGATTATCTGGACACTGCTCACCTGGTCCCTCGCTCTGCCGGATATTCTGGCGGGCGTGGTCGTTTCGGCAATCGCCGTGCTTCTGTTTAGCGACCTTTTTCCGGCGGAAATCGGGCGTTTGCTCCATCCCCGGCGCCTTTTCTGGGGATTGGTTTACCTGCCGGTATTCTTCTGGCAGGTGGTTAAATCCAATTTCGACGTGGCCTACCGGGTCTTTCACCCGACCATGCCCATTCGACCGGGCATTGTAAAAGTGCGAACCAGCCTGCGCAGCGAAATCGCTCGCACTTTTCTGGCCAATTCCATCACCCTGACCCCCGGCACCCTGACGGTGGACTGCGTGGATGACCACCTCTACATCCACTGGATCAACATCATTTCCGAAGACCCGGAAGAAGAAACCCGTTTGATTGTGGAAAAATTCGAGAAATACCTGCGCAAAATTTTTGATTAATTAACGGGAATCATTCTCGCAATGACGCAACGGCGCGATGCTTTCATGATAAAAACAACGTGAGAAATTGTTTTTCCAAAAAATAGAATTTCCACGAAGGAGTAAATAGGTAATCGTTAAAATTAACGGCAACTTCTTTTCCAACACGTCACAGTAAGTAATTGTTTTTATTAGCATTCTTCGTCTAATTTGCAGACAAACATTAAAATAAAGGGAATACAATGCTCGTCTTCATAATCCTGTTACTGGTTTGTGCCTTCTTCTGCCTCTACCGGGTCGGCGCCGGTCCCACGCCACCGGACCGCACCGTCGCCATCGACATCCTGGGCATCCTGATGGTAGGGTTTTGCGCCATCCTTTCCCTCTACACCGGGAAAGACCTTTACATGAACGTGGCGATTTCCTGGGCGCTGCTATCTTTCATCGGAACCACCGCGCTGGCAAAATATTTAGAGGGGAGGACGTTCGATGAGTAATCTGGTGATCATTTTTCTGTCCATTGGATTATTTTTTAATTTTGCCGGCTGCCTGGGACTGATTCGCTTCCCGGACATTTACAATCGCTTGCAGGCTTCCACTAAATGCGTGACCCTGGGAACCATCTTTATTCTATTGGCAGTGGTGATTCATTTTGGCTGGAACAGCATTAGCCTGAAGGCAATTCTCTGTGTGGTATTCATTCTGCTCACTTCTCCCACCGCCGCCCACGCCATTGCCCGCGGTTCCCACCGGGCCGGATTCCCCCTCTGGGAGGGTAGCATTATGGACCGTTACCGGGAGGACCAGGAAGGCGAAACCGAATCGGCAAATTAAAAACAAACCTCGTAAGAATGTCAAATCTCACTGCAAAGAACACGAAGTCTGAAATAACTTGTCGAGTCCTGTGGACAAATAAATTTCAAATTTCACCGCAAAGGACGCAAAGAAGACGCGAAAAACGCATAGGACAAACTACCTATTTCTATATTTCGTCCCGGAGGGACGATAGAGATTAGCCCCGGTTTTCAAACCGGGGAAAAGAAAATCCCTCTGACCATCTTCCAGGCCGTCCACGGCCTTCCGACCCAAATAAAAATGGATAGATCCCTCGCGGTACCCTGTGAACAAATAACAATTTCCCCCAAAGGAATCTTTTCAAGAAAAATTTAGAATTTCAAATTTCCAACTTCGAACCCATAAAACGAAATAAAAATTGGACCCGAGCCATGTATTTACCTAAAATTCGCGAACTGAAAGAAGCCCTAACGGCGGTCATCAAAGGACCTTACACCCATCCGTTTCCTAAGGAACCGACCCCTGTACCGGAGAATCTGCGGGCAGCGCCAAAGTACAATCAGGATTTTTGTATTGG
>JAJRXE010000221.1 GCA_024276455.1 Calditrichota bacterium | reverse complement strand
GAACAAGAAGGTCTTATGAAGCGAGAGCTGGTGGTTTTGGGAGGGGGAGTGGCGGGAATTGCCGCTGCCGTTGAGGCGTTGAAACAGGGATACCGCCCTATTATTCTGGAGAAGAATAATTACCTGGGGGGGCGGGTTCGGTCGTTTCGGGCGCGCGATATTGATGAAATCATTGACAATGGTCAGCATATTATTTCTGCGGCGTACGAACAAACCCGGCGACTTCTTCACACCATTGGCTCTTTAAATAAAATTTATTTCCAGAAAAACCTGACCATTAATTTTGTTAAAAACCAAAAAGAACATTTTGTTTTTCGTCCAGTGTCTCTGCCCCCGCCGCTGCACTTTTTTATCCCCTTAATTTTTCGCAAGAAATTGACTGGCTCGGATTTCCCGGAATATGTTAATTTTGTACGAAAAAACGCCCGTTTGAGCGAGAGCGATTTGAAGCAGATGACCGTCTCGCAGTGGTTGGATTTTTGTGGGCTTAATCAAAAGATTCAAAAATTCATCTGGGAGCCCATGACGCTGGCGGTGTTGAACACCCCGATGGAAAAAGCCTCTGCCTTCCTGTTAAAAAAGACACTGGAAACCGCCTTTTTACATTCCCGGAAAAACGCCCGGCTGGGAATTCCCCGGGACTGGTTGCGGGAAATCTTTGTAAAACCGGCAGAAAAATATTTATTAAAGCACAACGTTAGCATTTACATGCGGACGCCGGCATTGCGGCTGATCATTCGAGAGCGGAAAGTGCAGCAGATTGTCAGTAAGAATCGGGTGTTCGATGCGCCAATTGTCATTTCCGCGCTTCCCCCTTTTGCCTTACAAAAGGTTATTGAAGCCTCGAAAGCCAGCATTTTACGCCCGATTCTGGAAAAGGTGGCCGGTTTTGAATACGAAACCATTATGACCATTTATTTGTTTTTAAACGAACCGATTCATTGCCGCTTCCCGGTGGCTTTTATTGAATCTCCCTTGCAGTGGTTATTCCAACTGCCGCGTCAAAAAGAAAGTCCTTATTTTGGATACAGTATAGTAATTAGCGGAGCCGGGGAATGGAGCCGCCAGAGTAGTGAAGATATTTTGCAGATGGTTCGGGAAGAGTTTAAGCGAATATTAAATCTGGATTTAAATAAGAATCAGAACTTGAGTAAGTGGAAAATCATTAAAGAGAAGCGGGCAACCATCTTACAAACTCCGGAAAGTTTACAATACCGTTTATCCCCCTCTACTCCGCTGAAGAATTTTTTCCTGGCCGGCGATTGGACCGATACCGGACTGCCGGCCACCATCGAGAGTGCAGTGGTTAGCGGGAAAAGGGCCGTGGAATGGATTACCGCGCCTGCGAAGTAAGCCGGCTGTTTATTCCCAGGCCTGGAATTTGTCGATCAAATAATACTTGTATTGTTCGAATATGCCCGCTTGTTTTTGAATAATCTTTTCTGCTTCCTCGTTGGACAGGTTGGCCACTTCCTCGCAGTACGCACCCACCCGGCCAAAATAAAGCGGGGTCATAATGCTGACCAGCCGGCGCCGGTTCCGGGTCCAGGTCTGGTAAATAAAGGCAATATCGTAAAGGATGCGGGCCCATAGTTCGGGCGGAAATTCCATGCGCCCTTCGTATTTAGCCTTCTGGTAGATTTTCTGCAGCTCTTCTACATTCTCGCTCATTAGCACGGTTTCGTAAAGGGCCCGGAATTGTTCGAAACCTTCGTAGAATTCGTGGCGCAACTTGGGCAGGGTGACTTCCACACTGGGTACCTGAGGCACGGTTTCCAGATGGTTCCAGATCGGTACCGTAGTGTGGCCCTTAATATTTTTCCATTTGTCTTCGTAAATTCCCATCAAGTAAAACATGGTACTGATTACCTGGTGAAACATGGGGCCCAGGTCTGCAGAAGGGTCTTTCGGATCGTGAATTTTAGCGCCCAGGTTTGCTTGCACAATTCGATGGCCTTCCGCTAACGCCACCGTGGTCATCCAGATGTCGACTCCAAACCGGGCGACGTCGGATTGCCAGACGTCTTTGTGGAAAAATATTTCGGCCATTTTTCCGGAAAAACCAAAATCCCCCCCAATTGGTTGACGAACGTCTTTGCCGTAAAGAGCACGGGTAATGGGATAAACAATATGGTTAGTAATCGTACCGTCGAATTTATGTCGTACGTAATAGGGCGCCACAAAATCCGCCTTGTCTTCCAGGATTGGCTCAATTAGATTCTTGACCCAGTCCGGCGAGATACTGCGTAAATCGGCATCGTAAACGGCGCACGCTTTCGCCCCGGCTAGCATGGCGCATTCGAACACCGCCCGGAATGAGGTCCCTTTCCCGGGAATTCCTCGGTAAATCGTGACCATACGGGAAATTTCCGACGGCACACTGGCGGCCTGGGCGTGTTCTCGGGTGTCATCCAGGGAACCGCCATCGGAAACCAGAATGGCCGATTTGGCGTCCGGATAGTGTTTTTTTAGTCCCTCTCCCACCTTTTCCAGAACATTTTGAATGGTATCTTCGTTATTAAACGATGGAATACCAATGAGGATATCGATCTGCCCCAGATCTTTAATCCACTGTTTGACGTGGTCTCGCAGCGCAGAGGAATATTCTTTAAATGTTCCCATATTCTGTCTTCCGTCTTTTTATGGTTGTTAAAAATAAACGAATCTTAAAATTAAATTGTTCAAATTCAAATAAAAATAATGGTTACATTTATTTAAAGCAAGAATTCATTTTTCCAAATGTCGGAATGAAAAGTGAAATTGCTGTTGATTTAGGTATGAAAATCTTGTAAATTATGCGCCGCAATGAGAGGGAAATGCGCCCGTAGTTCAATTGGATAGAACGTCTGACTACGGATCAGAAGGTTGGGGGTTCGACTCCTCCCGGGCGCACTCGCAAAGCCGCCACCTTGTTGGCGGCTTCTTTTTTTCGGGGAAACTGGATCCGTTAAGAACCTGGAATCAACGATGTTTTG
>JAJRXE010000220.1 GCA_024276455.1 Calditrichota bacterium | reverse complement strand
ATTGATTTAACCAGTAGGAAATCAGCGCATTTCCCCAGATGGCCACCTGAACCAGAAAAACGACCACCAGGAGTTTGGATACAATCTGTTCCAACGCCTGCGGAAGGGTCAGGATCAGCGTCCCAAAATAGATGGCCAGAATGAGCAAGAAATAAAATTTCACCCGACTCAACAGGTCCACCACCAGGTCATCCACATTGGTCTTGGTTCGAATGGCCAACTTTTTTAATTGCCGGATGATGATTCGCCGAAACATTCGCATTGCAATAAAAGTGGCCACCATCACTAACAACGCCAGAATCCAAACCTGAACACTGTTATTGTAAAAGGACTTCTCCAACAGCTCCATGACTTTCCTCGTTCTTTTATTTTTCTTTCCAATTTGCTAATTATTGATAATTTAACTGTTTATCGACTTTAAAGCAGCAGGAATTTTATTTCATTTTATCCTTGCGATGAATCGCGGAGAATTTCAAATAAACCGCGAAATCAATCAAATTATTCAGAATCAAAGAATTTTTTAAATTGAATTGCTCCGATCTTCAGATCGGGGAGCCCGAAAGCTCACACTATTTTTAAGGGCTTTAGCCCAATGCAATTCAAACAAATCTCGGTGTTAATCAAACCGGATTTTACAGTTGAATTAAATTAAAATTTTCAATAAGTTTATGCAGTAAGAAACGGAGATGAAAAACGTGGAGAAGAAAATGGAAAAACGGGCGAAATTTTCCATCTGGTACTATTTGATTGTTTTTCTGACCATTTTTCTGTTACAAATTTTGCTGTTTTCCGGTAGTGCGGTCAAAGAGATTTCCTACAGTGCATTTGTGGACAGCCTGCAAGCCGGAAAAATTGAACGGGTGGTGATCACTCAGCAAAAAATCATTGGATTATTTAGGGCACCCAAAGACTCCCTGAAGAGCGCTGCCACCAAGTCCGCCAAAGGCGAGAAGGGCGTCATTCACGAAATTTACAAAAAAACTCCCTGGAGCCTGCAGCTGGAAAAATACGAAGAGGAATTGAAGCGGCAGTTTCAGGTAGTCCGGGTGGATGACGATAAACTTATCGAGCGCCTGCAGGCCGCCGGGGTAGATTTCCGGGGCAAGATCGAATCCAACTGGTTCAGCAACTTTTTACTGAACTGGATTATTCCTTTAATCATTCTAGCCGGTTTGTGGGTCATTATTTTCCGTCGCATGGGTCCTGGCTCCCAGGTGCTTAGCGTGGGAAAAAGCAAGGCTAAAATCTACGCCGAGGATCCGAAAAACAGGGTGACCTTTAAAGATGTGGCCGGAATTGACGAGGCGGTAGAAGAAGTCAAAGAAGTGGTGGAATTTCTGAAGAACCCGCAGAAGTACACCCGGTTGGGCGCTAAACTTCCCAAGGGGATTTTGTTGGTGGGCCCCCCGGGAACGGGAAAAACCTTGCTGGCCAAAGCGGTGGCTGGCGAGGCGGGAGTACCTTTTTTTAGTTTGAGCGGCTCGGACTTTGTGGAAATGTTTGTTGGTGTGGGAGCGGCCCGGGTACGCGATTTGTTTGCTGAAGCCAAACAAAAAGCCCCCTGTATTATTTTTATTGACGAGATCGATGCCATTGGGAAACGGCGTGCCGGGGGCGTGATTGTGGGAGGACACGACGAACGGGAAAATACTCTCAATCAACTGCTGGTAGAAATGGACGGTTTCGATCCCACCATTGGGATTATCCTCATGGCCGCCACCAACCGTCCGGACGTGCTGGACCCGGCTCTGCTTCGTCCGGGGCGTTTTGACCGCCAGATTCTGGTTGATCGTCCTGATTTAAACGGCCGGGTGGCCATCTTTAAAGTCCACACCCGCAAGCTGGTGCTGGACAAAAACGTGGACCTGCGCAAACTGGCCGCTCAGACGCCGGGATTTGCCGGGGCCGAGATCGCCAACGTGTGCAACGAAGCCGCCCTGCTGGCCGCCCGGAAAAAACGGAACAAAGTGACCATGGAAGATTTCATGGAGGCTATTGAACGGGTCATTGCCGGACTGGAAAAGAAAAACAAGCTAATTAACGAACGGGAGCGCCAGGTTGTGGCGTACCACGAAAGCGGTCACGCCATTGTGGGCCACTTCACCCCCGGCGCCGATCCGGTGCAAAAGGTTTCCATTGTTCCGCGGGGCATGGGGGCCCTGGGCTACACCCTGCAAACCCCACTGGAAGACCGCTACTTAATGTCCCGCAATGAACTGCTGGGGAAAATCAAAGGATTGCTGGGGGGTCGAGCAGCAGAAGAAATCGTTTTCGGCGAGGTGTCCACCGGCGCCTCCAACGATCTGGAACGGGTGGCACAAATTGCCCGTAACATGATCACCGTGTACGGAATGAGTAAACGCCTCCCCAATCTTTCCCTGGTGCAACAAACCCAGCAAGGCTTTCTGGGAGAAGGTCCTCAAACTTCCGCCCATTCGGAAAAAATCGCTCAATTAATTGACGACGAGGTACTGGAAATTATCCGGGAATGCTACCAGGACGCAAAACAATTACTCACCGAAAAACGGGATAAATTAGAAAAAATGGCCCAAACTCTGCTGGAAAAAGAAGTCATTACCGAAGAAACCATCGTGGAAATTCTGGGTCCTCGTCCTCAAAGTTAACCTGTCTATACGCTTCAACTGAAAAATCCCCGGGGCAGGTGCGCTCCGGGGATTTTTCAGTTACCGCAAATTTTTCCCTTGAAATTTCGGAGAAATAACAAAGGGTATCTCCTGAAGAAGAAAAGAACAAAAGAGGAAACGACCTCTGGCTCACTAAGCGTAACCCAATGTACGTTTTTCCGATTTCTTAAATCAGGCATTTAAGAGCAGCCAGGAGAAATTTGGGGAGGATTTGAAAGCTCAATTGGAACAGGCCTTAATCACATAGCAGGACGAGGTGATCATTCGAACGCTCCGTTGCCAGCGCGGCAAAATTCGAAGGTGTCACGGACTTCGGGTGCACACATGGATTGACATGCCTATTAGCGCCCTGAGGAAGGTTCGCATTCCCCGGGGTCGAGATCACCGAAGCGGAAATCGATTCATTCAACCGGATTGTTTTCCCCTGCTCACCGGGGGAAATCTCCCGCCCGGAACGGTGGGATTTTCGGGTGCCGGACCGCGATTTTCATTACGGTCAATGTGTGGAATCTCATCTTTTCTGAAAATTAGAAAAAGACCAGTATTTTATTTAATTATTTATGAATTTTTTCGATAATATGATTAAGAAAGATTAATATATTGGGAATATTTTCAAGTCACATTTCACAAAAATTAACATGCGCTTACCAATCCAGATCTTAATTGCTTTTACTTTTTTCACCCTTTGGTTGAATGTATTCGCCGCCGAGATTCCCGCGGCGCTCTATTCCAACTACCCCTACAAAAAATTCAGTGTTGACGAAGGGCTCCCCCAATCGATTGTTTCCTCCATTGTTCAAGATGCCTATGGCTTCATCTGGCTTTCCACCAACGAGGGCATTGCCCGCTTTAACGGCACCCACTTTAAAGTTTTTAACGAGGAAACCGGTTATCCGTTTCGTCTGGTCATGGGAGTGGTGGAAAACCAGCCGGGGGAAATCTGGGTGGCTACTTTCACAAACGGACTCTGGCGCATTCGGGATTCTCACCTTTCTCAGATAAAACTTCCCGACACCCTCAGCAGTCGGCGACTCAATTTCTTAACCAAAACCTCCGCCGGAGAAATTCTGTTGACCGCCGAACCGGGCGGGCTGTTTGTTTTCAAAAACGATTCCCTCATTTTTCAGATCTTTGACGATCGGCAGACCTTTCCCAGTCCCATGATTTGCGCAGCGAAAGATTCCCTGGGACGCTATTGGATTGGTACTTTTCGAGACGGTCTTCGGATCATTCAACCCGGAAAAACCATTTTAAGCCTCGACACCGCAGACGGTTTACCTTCTTCCGAAATTCGCAGCATTTTACCGCTGAACAACGGAGAAGTGTGGATCGGGACGCCCAAGGGGCTCTACATCTGGGGAAATCCTGATTTCGCCGCAACATTCAACTCCCTGTTTTCGAACGCTTCGATTTCTCATATTTACAGCCGCAACGGGACCGATATCTGGCTCAGTCTGGCCTCCGAGCCCGGAGGTGTGGTTCACATACGTAACCACCGCATCATCGAAATTATCCGCCCTTACTCAGGATTTCACACCAAGTGTACATTCATCGATCGATCGGGGGCATTATTCATTGGTTCTTACAACGGACTCATCATTATTCCCAACCGGAATTTTCAAAATTTCGGTTCCGAAAACGGGATTGCCACCCCTTACATCAAAGCAATTCTCCGGGACCAAAAGGGTCATTTACTGGTGGCCACCAAAAACGACGGTCTTTACCGCTTAAAAAATAACCGCTTTCAAAAGATCAAACCGCTGGAAAAAATCCTGAAAAACAATAATATTCACGCCCTGGCCATCATCAAAGGTGATCTGTGGATTGGAACCACGAACGGCCTGGTAATCGCCCGCCAGGATCAGCCCATTGAAAATAACCTCACCCGCTTTTTCAAAGACCAGATGGTTCGCCGCTTCATTCACGACCGCGGGAAATGGTACATTCTTACCTCCGAAGGAATCTATGAATTAACCAGTTCCCTCCCCCGCGAGATCACGTTTAATCTGAAAAATCGCTACATTTCCTTCTGGGGAATCGCCCACGACCGAATGGGAATCCTCTGCCTGGGAACCAACGGCAAAGGGATGTACCAGCTGCACGATTCCACCTGGATTCAAGTCAAATCGGCGCTTCCAACCAGCAAAATATTTGCTTTGCGTAAAGATGCCGAAGGCAATCTTTACCTGGCGACATCCACCGGTCTGTACCAGTGGGACGGCCTCAAATTAATGCCCCTTGTCATTCTGAAACACACCATCTGGGATGTGCTCCCCTCGCCCCACAGCGGTGTTTGGTTGTTAACCAGCAAGGGATTGTACCGCTACTACCGGGATCGCATCTGGGTTTACAATAAAAAAACAGGCTTACCAACCACCGAATTTAATATGGGGGCGATGCTGCTGGACCGGGACGGCAGCCTCTGGTTTGGCGGTGTGGAAGGATTGGTAAAATTTCAAAACCGCTTCAACTACGACGACAACATTCCCTGGCTGTACATCACCGAAATCGAAACCGCCGACACCTTGTTTTCTTTTCCGTTTTATTCGAAGATCGTGCTCCCGTTTAGCCAGAACGATCTGAAAATCCATTTCACCACCATCGACTACAGCAACGCCGCCAATCTGGTATGTGCCTATTACCTGCAAGGCTTCGACCGGGACACCTCTTCTGCGGAGAATCTGGCTTTTTTAAATTACACCAATCTCCCCGACGGCGACTACACTTTTTACCTCTATTTAGAAAACCCGATTGACGGGAGCATTTTTTCTCAGAAAAGCATTCAGTTTAAAATTTTGAAACCCTGGTGGAAATCGATCTGGTTCATCTTTCTGTTGAGTTCCTTCATTTTTACGGTGGCTTATTTGTCCATTCGAGCCCGGGAAGCTTACCACCGCCGCCGAACCCTGTTGCTGGAGAAGCTTGTGGAAGAACGTACCAAAGACATCCGGGTTGGGTACCTGCTGCTTAAAAAAGAAACCGAGGAACGTAAGAAAATTCAACAGTCTTTGGACAAAGAACGGGAAGAGCTGGAGATCACCTTAAAATCCATTGCCGACGGAATTATTCGTACCGACCGGGACGGGCGAATTTTGCTAATGAATCGGGCGGCGGAGAAACTGATCGGTGTGCAAAGCGAAAAAGCGGTCGGGAAAAAATTAAACGAAGTGTTGGAACTGGAAAGCGAAGACCAACGCGAAAGGATTCTCATTCCCGCGGACATTCAACGGGTACTGAAAACAACCGGCGATCGGGCCTACTTCAATGCCATCATCAAAAATCGCCAGATTGACAAAGAACTGGTCGTCAGCATTAGTTGGGCCGAAATTTCCGATCCGAAACAGCCCCAGGAATCCGGCTACGTTTGGGTGATTCGCGACATCAGCATCGAGCGCCAGCTGGAGGATGAAATCATTAAAATGCAGAAATTGGAATCCATTGGATTGCTGGCAGGCGGTATCGCCCACGATTTTAACAACATTCTCTCCGGCATTTTGGGGAATGCGCAGCTGGCCCGTCTGCGTTACAACCGGGGAGAAAAAATTGACAAGTACCTGGTCGGGATTGAGGAAGCGGCCAAAAACGCCGCTTACCTGACGCAGCAATTGCTCACCTTTGCCAAAGGGGGGGAACCGGTAAAAGAGGAAATCTCTCTGCGGGACTTGCTGCGAGACGGAGTGGAGTTCGCTCTGCGGGGCTCCAACATTGCACTCGATATTCACATAGAGGAAGACCTCTGGGCCATTAAAGCAGATCCCGGCCAGATCAACCAGGTCATTAACAACCTGGTAATTAACGCCATTCAGGCCATGCCTGAAGGTGGAAAATTAACCATCCGGGCGGAAAATTGTCATCTCTGCGAAGCGGGACTCTCCGAACAGGCCTTGCCCCATCTGGAAGGTCGCCATTTTGTTAAACTGACTTTCTCGGATACCGGTATTGGAATCGCCCGAAAAAACCTGTCCCGCATTTTCGATCCTTACTTCACCACCAAGCAAAAAGGCAGTGGACTGGGGTTGGCCACATCTTATGCCATCATAAAAAAACACGGCGGTCAGATTATGGTGGATTCCGAATTGGGCAAGGGAGCCACCTTCACCATTCTGCTTCCGGCAATGGATCAAAAAGTGACCAGGGAGAAAAAAGAAGACCGAACGGCTCCCCTAAAAGGAGAATCCCGCCGAATTTTGGTGATGGACGACGAGGACTACATCCTGGATTTGTTCAAAGATTTTCTGGAAATGTTGAATTGCAAAGTGGAAACGGCCATGGATGGCGAAGAAGCCATTCGTAAATACCAGCAGGCGCTCTCCAATAAGCATCCTTTCGACCTGGTCATCATGGACCTGACCATACGAGGCGGGATGGGCGGCAAAGAAGCCGGGCAAAAAATTCTGGAAATTCACCCTCAGGCCAAAATTGTTGTGGCCAGCGGCTATTCAACGGACAGTGCCCTGGCAAACTTCGATCAAT
>JAJRXE010000219.1 GCA_024276455.1 Calditrichota bacterium | reverse complement strand
TCTTCATACGTGACCAAGTCGCCCCCTACCCCGCGGGAAACCTGAGGCACCGGCTGCAAGGTCGAAACGTTGATCACTGCCTTTTTGTTGTTCTGAGTTACCACCTTCGGATTGGAAACCAGACGGGTCTGGTCATCACGCGCCAGCAATTCCAGATACACGTTCAATTCATCGGTGGTCAATACGCCCAGGGTCAACTGATCGTTGACCTGAGGCAATTCGTACCAGGAAGAAAGGTAACGGGGCTGCTGTCCGGTGGTGGTTGTTTTTGTGATGGGAGCCGTGGTTTCCGCACCGGTCATGGTTGCATTAATCTTCTTGGGCCAGTTAATTCCAACCTGCTTTCGTCCCCCCAGAAAGGTCTCCACCAGCTTCACCTCAATCTGAATTTGCACCGGTTCCACATCCATCTTCTGAATCACCTTTTCGATGGTTTCCAGATTCTCCCACACGTCGCTCACCACCAGGATATCGGAACGGTTCTCTTCCTGTTTTTCCATTAACTCAGACACCAGCGCTTCAATTTTTCCTTTACCGGAAAGAAGGGGCTTTAACACCGGAACAAGCTGGAACCCATCCAGATAGTTCAACTTAAAAACCCGGGTGTCCAGCTCGCCGTTCACGGCCGTATCAAACGGTTTCACCAGCAGGATGTTTTTCTGAATCACGTAATGGTAACCCCGCGATTTTAGGATCATACTCAACGCATCCGCCAGCTTTACGTTGTTCAAGCGAATACTCACCGTCCCTTTCACCCCTTCCCCAATCACCAGGTTCAAATTATTCTGGGTTGCCAGAATCCGCAGCACATCTGTAATGGTAGCTCGCTGGAAATTAACGCTAATGTTCTGGGCCAATTTGTCTTTTAAAGTGAGTTGAGCATAAAGCGAGAACGTTGCACACAACAAAAATATGATTGACCACCGCAATTTGATCATTCCGGAACTCCTTCACTTTATTTTCAATGTTAAAACTTTTGCTTCCGAACCCTTACCCAGGATAACCCGCCCGGGCTCTATCTTCAGCACTTTGTACCCTCCAATCCAGTCGCCCACCGTAACAATCTGATTATTAATCATGGCCACCGCGCTCTCCCCGGAAAAACTAATGGCCTTCAGACGAAAGGTGCGAGCTTTCCGAACCGGCCTTTTCTTCACCTTTCTGGGGGGAAGTTTCACGTAAAAGGGGTCGCCCCCCCATCCTTTCTGATAAACCCGCCTTACCAGCGCTGTTCGAAGAGAATCGGCCTGCGCTGAGCGTTCTGCCTTCACTTCGGCGGTCTCTTTTTTGCCGTAAAATCCCAAATATTGATCTTTATTCTTTACAAAATCGAAAATCGCGTAAGCCAGCACAATTGCCAGTAAAATGAACAGGCGCTTTTGTCCGGGAGTTAAACTCTGCATTTTGCCTTCCCTCTAATTGCGAATGTACAGGTCACAAAAAATGGTTACCGTCAATTGGTTCGATTCAGGATTCATCTTTTCGATGGAAATTTGCTTGGGTACCAAATAGTAGTCGAAATTTTCCCAATCTTCCAGATAACGCCCCACCGCCAGGTAGCGACCTTCTACCAATAAAACAATGGGCAGGGGACTGATTTTACCTTCTTTCGAGCGATTGAAATAAGCCTTGAGCAAAGGAGTGAAGTCCTTTAATTCAATCCCGTGTTTTTGAGCCAATCTCTTCAGATCGTCCGCCACTCGCGAAAGGTCTTCCTGGGTAATGAAACGGTTTTGAACTTCCCGCAGTTGTTGCCGGGAAAGCTCCAATTGTTCCGCAATTTTCTTTAAATTCAGGCGGGCGTTCTGGGCTTTTTCCAGCTTCTCGCTCAAATTCTGATATTCAAGCTTCAGGTTTTCCGCCTGCAAACTAATTGGTTGGTAAAGAAAAACATACCACCCCACTCCACCAACCACTAAAATCAGAAACAGAACGAGAAACACTTTCTGGGCTGTCACCGTTTTGCTCTCCTACAAATACATTTCAATTTCAAATTCAAACAGCTTATTTTCCACTTGCTTGCGTTTATCGACCAGATCGATTCTGCGGAAATATTGCAATTCCCGCAAATGGTTCATGAAATCCATCAAAATAATGTCGCCCATCAAATAATCCCCCGTAATCCGCCCTACAATGTTGATTTTGTATTTGAACTCCGGCACCGCAGGCGAATTTTGCTCTGTTTTTCCCTTTTGCGCAGGCTGGATGGGTTCAAAATAAAGTCCGGTCAGGCGAATTTCCGGCGGTACCTCGTTGCTGAATAGTTTTAACACCTGAAGCAATTCCGGCACCCGTTTTATCGAAGCCAGCAGTTGCCGTTTCTGCACCGCCAACTGATTGATCTGCTGTACAATTTCCCGATACTGTTTTTCGGCCGGGTTTAACTGGTCGTACTGCGCCTGAATCTCGGAGATCAATTGCCGGAATTGCGTCACTTCCTCTTTCTTGTTCAAATACATGAAGGAAGCAAACACCCCAAAAATCAGAATCATGGCAACGGTTAAAATGCTCAGATTCCGATAAAGCTCGCGGGTCCGGAATTCGGACGGCAGCATGTTTAATTTTTTGTCCTCAAAAAGGGCCGTTCCAATGGTGGCCAAATGCTCTGAATTCAAAAACGGTTCGGTGGTGCCGGGCTGGAAACGGGGCACCAGCGGGTACACCGGATACGGCAAACGGTGTTTCAAATACGGAATCACCGATTCAATTTTTAATCCCTGTCCGGAAATAAACAGCTTGTGGATTGGGGTTTGGCGCTTCTTACCTTTGAAAAATTCCAGCGAACGCATGATTTCGCTTAACAACACCTGCAAGAGGGGATTTTGCTTGGTTTTCAACACCTGCACTTTGCTGCGCAATCGTTCCCGGATGTTCCCCTGCACCGGCGGCACCGGCTCGTCGCTGGACCCGTTTTGCGGTTGCGGTTTTACCTCCGGGCTGGAACCGGGAGCCCGAATGGCTTTACGGAGGTTATTGGCTCCCACGGCAAAATTCCGGACATAATTCAGCTGCCCCCCAACGTAAAAACATATCTGGGTTGTGTCCGTACCGATGTCCACCAACACATCGTTCCCATCGTTTTTAGCCCCTTTAACAATGGCCTGATAAGCGGCCGTTAAGGCGTAGGAGCGGGGAATGAGGACTGCTGGTTTTAATCCCGCCCGATTTAACAGGTCCAGATGAATTTCGATGACCTCTTCCGGAACAATGGTAACCAGCGTTTTGCACTTCTCCACTCCGTCCTCGCGGAAAACCTCCAGCACCTGGTATTTCCAGTAGTCTCTGTCGCCAAAATTTGGAATTTCGGTCCGGTTCTTGTAAAGAATGGCTTTCTCCAGGTCGGCACTTTTCAGATAAGGGAGAATGACCTGGCGGATATTAATGTCCGGCGAAAAAAACGACACATGGATTTCCATATTTTTCCGGTAAACCTTGGAGCGCAGATACTTGAGGGTCATTTCGATGGAACGGTAGCGATCCAGTTCTTCGGTGCCGAGGGGTTCCACGCCATGGTTCAACACCTGCACATAAGAGCCGGACTTTTTGACCACCGCATACAGAACCCGATCGGTATTGATGTCGATCGCCAGGCGCTTGCGGGCCGACAGGTTTTTCAAGAATGGTAGTCGGCGGTAAAAGGTGTTTGCCAATTTAATGCTCTCCGCTTCCACCTTTTCTTCCCGCGATTCCTGCAGTTTTTCGATAAAGGAATTCTGTTTATTTCCAGCTTGTTCACTCATATTCGTTGCCTTCTGCTTTGTACCGGGATACATACCGCTGTCTCTCTCCCATCAAATTTTTCCCTGGTGACTATCTGATCTGGTCCCAACGACTCTTCGCAATCACAAACGGACCGCCATTGAGAGAATAGCGCAATAAATGCAAAATGGTGTTGCGATGATGAAACACCACCAATTTTCCGGCGTAGGGAAATTTAGCCCCGTTACTGCTACCAATTACATCTCCGTTGGTAATAATGCCCCCCACAAAACTGCGATTAAAAATCGACTTTTTACTGATGAACCGCCTGCCCCGGGACGGTTGCAGCACCGTACCGAAGGTAGTGGAGAACGGCAACCATGCGCTGCTGAACACCACATCTCCCATGCTTACAAAATGTCCGAAATTAAACCAGTTCCATGAAACAAAATAGATGTTCCCCTCTACAAAGGTAATCCGGCGGGGAGAGAAGGTGAAAAAATGGTTCACCACCAAATCGCCGGGGTAATAGCGGTTGGGCTTGGCCAGCTCCCGCAGTTTGTCCAGATCGAAAAGCGGCATGACCGGGGCATTCTGATAAATCAGACCGGCATTGTGGTGGTGGAAAAAATAAGGCCATTCTTTGGCCACCACATATTCTACCTTCCCGGTGGCGTACACGGCATAGCGCGACACGTCGATAAACTCAATCTTTTTCTGTAAACGGCTCATGGTTTTACCGGCATAACCCAGCGCCTCGATCTGCACTTCGTTACCGCCGACAATCCTTGCCCTGACCACACAATAGGTTCCCCCACCGGTGGAAATGCGCTCCCGCCAGTTGCGCAAATGCTGGACATTGGAAGTCAGGAACCGTTTGATTCCGTATTCCAACCCCGACTGAGCGGCGTAAAAAGACCTCAGCTTATCGGCATGAAGGGTTTCTACCTGCGCATCGGAGACCACCAGGGTAGCCATGCTTAACCCCAGCATCCCCAACATTAACAGAAAAAGCATGACGGACAAAAGCGCCGCGCCGTCCTGTTTTTTTAATTTGTTAATTACGGACATAAAACAATTCCTGCAATGTTCCTTCGTGTCCATTCAGGCTTATTTTTAAATTCACTGCAATAAACGCCACCTCGTGATAGGGATAATGCTTCCGTTTTTTCAAATCATCGTCGCCGTCGTCCCCACCATCATCGTCGTGATGACCGTGGCCTCTCCCGTGTCTCTTCTTATTCAGGTAGTAACGATTCGTTTTCTCCTCTCGAGAAGGGACCGTTAAAGAGGAAGCGGCGGACCATTTGTCGTCGTCCACTCCGTCGTCGTCGCCGCTTCCACCCGTTACAATCTGCATGTCTTGATTGAAATAAGTAAACACATCGCTGTTAACGACATGGGAAAGAATTACCGCCCCATTCCGTCGCAGTTCTCCCCGGGCCAGTTGAATATCAATGTACTGATGGTCGATGTCGTAGAAAGTAACCCGGCTCGGTTCAATCCGAAG
Source organism: Calditrichota bacterium (assembly GCA_024276455.1). Lineage (GTDB taxonomy): Bacteria > Calditrichota > Calditrichia > RBG-13-44-9 > RBG-13-44-9 > JAJRXE01. Next base: position 2,802 of record JAJRXE010000219.1, on the reverse strand, counting down.
CAAACTGTCCGGAGATAAGCGTTGAAAATCGTGCTGCAACTGTTCCATGGCTGTGCGCAATTCCCAGCGCACCTGGGTGGAATTAAAAATCCGGGAGAATGTTCGAGCACTAAGAGAAGTAATCCCGGTGACCACCAGGGCCAGAATTCCCATGATGACAATCACCACAATGAGTTCCATCAGCGTGAAACCGTCCGCTCGCCGAAAACGCTGTGTTTCCCTGCAAATCATGGCGATTGTTTCCCACCCTTTTTGTTCTTGGTGCTAATGATACTTCGTCAACCTGACCACCAGTGTGTATCCTTCCGGCAATAATTCACGGGTTACGTTCACGGTAACCTGCCAGGCATCGATGCGGGCTCTCCCCCAACGATTAATTTTTTGTACGGTGACGGTGCGGTGAAAACCACCTCCCAGGTTTTCGGAACCGCTGAATTGGTCAACCTGCTTGTACCAATCCCAATTGGTCTCTTTCTTTCCGACAATTTCTTCCATCTTGGCTCGGGCCAGCGCCACCGCCTTCTGGGTAACCGAAAATTTCGTTGACTTCAACGAAATATCGGCAAAAAGCATGACGACCGAAGGGAGGACGACTCCCACCAAAATAATGGCTACAATCAGTTCAAAGAGAGTCGCCCCTCGTTCATTTTTTAACGGCCGTACCATTTTCCCCTGACCAGCTATTTCACCAGTTTATGCCCATTTGGACAGGTAATGGTTACCGTCCCATCCGCATTGGGGGTAATGGTGTACTTGCCACCCTGGGGACATTCCGGCATATGCCCGCTGGAAAAGTCCGCATCGCTCAAGGTAATATCCGTGGGCGAGGTGGAAGGATCTTTCAAGAGCGCTTCCGAATATTTCATGACCCAGGCGGCTTGAATGGCCCGCATATTTGCTCGGCAGGCGGCTTCCTCCGCTTGAGATTTCATGGAAAAATATTTGGGAACCGCAATGGCAACCAAAATACCCAGGATGATGATCACCACGATTAACTCCACCATGGTGAAACCTTTTTGACTTGAGAACCGCTTCATTATGAAATCCTCCTAATGTTAGGTTGTTTGGGTTATTTATTGGATAATGCTCATCATATCCCACATGGGCAGAAAGATGGCTAACATCAACATTAAAACCATGCCGCCCAATATGACGGTCACAATCGGTTCAATGAGCGAGGTCATATTTTTAACGGTCTCCCGGACCTCCAGATCGTAATAGCTGGAAACACTCTGCAGCATTTCGTCCAACGAACCGGACTTCTCGCCAATGGCAATCATCTCCACCACGAAGGGCGGGAAGTAAGAACTGGTCCGCAGCGAATTGGCAATGCCTTCGCCCCGCTTGATTCGTTCGGCCACTTTCCCGATTTCGCGCTTGTAAACCTCGTTCTCCATGGTGTTTTGCAACGTTTCAAAGGCTTTCATTAAAGGAATGCCGGTCCGGTTCATGGTGTAGAAGGTTTTGGTGAAGCGGGAAATGTTGGATTTTTGCAGCAAAGCGCCAAAAATGGGAAGCTGGAGAAATAACTGGTGATATTTGAAACGTCCCTTCTCGGTGCGGTAATAATAAATGTTGGCCGCCACCAACAGAACAATTCCGAGAAAAATGAAAAGCCCGTAATTGGAAAGCAGATTGTAGGCGCCAATTAATATTCGAGTCGGCAGGGGCAGGGCAACCCCACTGGCGGTGAAAATGGGAATAAAATTGGGAATTACGTAAACCGTAAATATCAGGAAGGCCACTAAAATTCCCAGAACCACCAGGGCCGGATACCGAAGCGCTTTTTTGATGTCCTTCTTCATCCGGTCGTCTTCTTCCAGATATATGTACATGTGCTGGAGGGTCTCCTCCAGGGTTCCGCTCACCTCGCCCACCTTAATGGAATTAATGTAAATGGGGGGAAACACCCTGGGGAACAGGCTCAGCGCCGAAGAAAGGGAATTGCCCGCTTCCACTTCGGAGGCAATTTTTTCAACCATCGCCTGAAAAGAGGGATCGGTATTCTGATCGCGAATCGCCTTCAAACTTACCAGAATGGGGACGCCGGCTTTCAGCAAGGTGTACAATTGCTTGGTAAACAGAATTACCTCTTTGACCCGGATTTTGCGTTTGATTCTCCGGTACGTTTTTTTCGATCCCAGCGGTTTTATTTCCACCGGGGTCAGTTGTAATTTCTGCAGGTGCAGCACCACTTCCCGTTCGCTGGGAGCGGTGATTTCGCTCTGAATCTTCTCTCCCGCTTCATTGATAGCGATGTATTCAAAATCCGGCATAGCGCAATTCCCCTTTTAATCCATTGGTACAAACAAATGCCAATACCAGTGGATAATTGATGGTCCCCAGTACAGGAAAAAAATGCTCCCCAGGGTCAAAAACGGAGCCATGGGAAGATAAACCGGGGCCCCTTGGCGACTGGGTACCATCAAATAAAGGCCCACTAACAGGGCAAAGAAAAAGCCCACAAACAGAGCGAACAACACCAACTTCCACCCCAAAAAGAGACCCAGTACAGCCGCCAACTTTACATCCCCCATGCCCATACTCTCTTTTTTAAACAGAAATTCCCCCAGCAGGGCAAAAGAAAATAGAGAACCTCCCCCCGCAAGAATCCCCAGAAAAACCTCCTGCCAGGGTAGAATACGGAAAATTAGGTTGTAACCGATCCCAAATAAAAACAGGTAAATCAATAACCGATTGTAGATTAACCGGGTACTGAGGTCGACAAAACTAATAACAATCAGGAAATAAATGAAAATCAGGTAAAAACCGAATTCGGGACTCAAACCGAACTTCCAGTAC
>JAJRXE010000218.1 GCA_024276455.1 Calditrichota bacterium | reverse complement strand
GACTACTACTGGACGGTTAGCGTGGTAGATGCCTTTGGCAACAGCAGCCGTTCCAAAGAAGGGGTATTTCGTATTCAATAAAAAACCAAGAGGTTCCAAAGATGGCCCTACACAATCCTTACGAGACATTACTCCGAATTAGCGAGGAAATCAATTCGGTGCACGAGATTTCCGAACTGCTGGATCGCATCATGGATCTGGCGCTGGAAACCCTGGAAGCGGAACGGGGATTTATTTTGTTGAAGAGCAACGACGGAGAACGGCAATTCGAAGTGGTCACCGCACGCAACATCAGCCAGAGTACCATCGCTTCCATCCGGGAGCTCTCTTCCAGCGTGGTGAACCGGGTGTTAGAGCAAGGCGAGGCGCTGTTGAGTCTGGATGCCCAGACCGACGACCGCTTTGCCGGTGCCGAAAGCATTGTCATGCAGCAAATCAAATCGGTAATGTGCACCCCGTTGAAAAAAGATGACCAGCTAATCGGCGCCATCTATGTGGACAGTCGGGCCTCCACCCGGCAATTCGACGAAGAAAGCTTGAATTTTCTGAAAGCGTTTGCCGGATTAGCCGCCGTGGCCATCGACAATGCCCGCCTGTTCGAGAGCCTCCAATCGGAAAACAAACAACTGAAAAAGCAGATTTCAGCCGCCCAACTTTTCCCGGAGATGGTCGGGAAAAGCGCCCCGATGATCAAAATATTCGAGCTGATTCGCGATGTGGCGGACTCCACCGCTTCGGTGCTGATTGAAGGAGAAAGCGGCACCGGAAAAGAACTGGTCGCCCGGGCCCTACACCTGCATTCTTCCCGCCGGGACAAACCGTTCATTCCCATCTTTTGCGGCAGTCTGGCGGAAAGCCTTTTGGAGAGCGAATTGTTCGGTCACAAAAAAGGGGCTTTTACCGGAGCCACCACGGACAAACCCGGACTTTTCGAAGCGGCCCACCAGGGAACCATTTTCCTGGACGAAATTGCCGACGTTAGTCTCAACATTCAGACCAAGCTGCTGCGGGTCATTCAGGAGGGGGAAATTAAGCGAGTAGGTGACAACCGGTTGCGAAAGGTGGATGTTCGAATCATCTCTGCCACCAACAAAGATCTGTGGAAGGAAGTGGAAGCAGGAAATTTCCGGGAAGACCTCTATTTCCGGTTGAATGTCATCAATATTAAAATGCCGCCTTTGCGGGAACGCCGGGACGATATTCCCATTTTGGCCAATCACTTCCTGAAAATTTACGCGTTGAAAAACAAGAAAAACGTACAACGGCTCACCCCGGAAGCGATTAAGTACCTGCAGGATTACCACTGGCCGGGAAACGTTCGTGAGCTGGAGAACGCCATTGAGCGGGCGGTAATTCTGGCCCGCGGTAGTGAAATCGGGCCGGAGCTCTTTCAATTCCGCCGAAGTGAGGTACAAATACCGGTAGGTAAAACGTTAAAAGAAATCAACAAGTTCGCCATTTTAAAAACCCTGGAAATGGTGAATGGCAACCGAACCAAAGCGGCCGAAATTCTGGGCGTATCGCGGCGCTGGCTACAATACCAGTTAAAAGAATGGGGCCTGGTGGATGGAAATTAAAGGCTACCGGATTCTACGGGAAATCAGTCGTGGCCCGATTACCACTGTGTACCTGGCCAATCAGGTAGCACTGGATCGTCCGGTGTTGCTAAAAGTTCTGAACGTGCAATGGCGGGAGGAAAAAGACCTGATTGAACGATTCCGCCGCGAAGCCAAAATCTGTGCCCGCCTGAAACACCCCAACATTGTTAGTATTTTCGATTTCGGCGAAAGCGGGAAACATTTTTACATCTCCATGGAATATGTAGAAGGACAACCGCTCCATGAGTTCATTCGCCAGCGTTTTCCTCTGCCTTTTCCGATCGTGTTGTACCTTGCCCGGGAGATTCTCAGCGGATTGGCCTATGCCCATCAACAGGGAGTAATTCACCGGGATATTAAGCCGGCCAATATTTTAATCAGCAACGATGGAACGGTGAAAATTGCCGATTTCGGCATGGCCATGATGACCGATCTGCCAGGGATTACCGCCCAGGGCAACGCGGTGGGGACGCCCGCTTACATGCCTCCGGAACAGGCGTTGGGAAAAAAGCCTCAACCGGCTTCCGACCTGTTTAGTCTGGGCGTGACCCTTTACGAATTGGTGAGCGGGAAATCCCCTTTTCAAGGGGCTAATGTGGCCGAGTCCCTCCACAAGACTTTGAATGAAACGCCACCGCCCCTGCGAAAACTTCACCCGGAAATTCCGGAGTGGTTTTCTCGTCTGGTGGAATCGTTGCTGCAAAAAGATCCCCAAAAACGGCCCGGTGATGCCGCCCGGTTGCTTCGGGAAATTTCGCGCTTTACCCGGATTCCCACCGAAGAGCAATTTCTAACCTATCTGGATAATCCGGGGGCTGTTCAATTTGAGCCGCCCCTCCCGGAGGTGCCTCCGGTAAGCGAACCCCGAACTGTTCTGCGCTTTTATCTGACAACCATCGCTTTGCTGGGATTGGCCATTGTGTTTGTTTTCTGGCTAAAGAGCAAATCGCCCACCCTGGCGCCGGCTTTCTCCAACACCGACAGTCTGTCGCAGCAAGCAGCGGAAACGTTGCTGACCAGCGAATCACCCGTCCCGCTGGAGAAGTCCGACTCTGCCGGGGCTGCCAGCATTCCTTCCACCCTCCAGGGAAAGAGCCCTTCAGCAAACCGGCAGACCAGCACTCCGGCACCGAAATCCGTCTTGCCGGCGGACTCCATTGTGCCTGCTACCCAGCAAGCAGCCAGACTTTTTATTATCTGCACCCCCTGGGCTCATGTCTATATTGACGGCGAATTCAAAGACACCACCCCGCTGGGTGAACCCCTCACTTTGGCTCCCGGCCGGCATTTGCTGGAACTGAAAAATCCTAAATCCAGGGCGTACGCCAGGCGCGAAATCTTTTTAACCCCCGCCTGCACCGAAACCCTGCGCGTGGTACTGAATCCCGGTGTGGGCTACCTGATGGTTTACGCGACTCCCTGGGCGAACGTTTACATCGACGGAACCCTGAAAGCCACCACGCCGCTCTCGGAACCGCTTCCCCTGGAAGCAGGAAAGCACCTGGTGCGTTTTCAACACCCCAACTTTTCGGCCGTGGAAGACACCATCGAAATTTTTCCCGGCCGAACCGTGGAAAAAAGAATTCGGTTCCGAAATTAGTGGCATTAGATTTGTAATTCATTACATTAGATAAGTATCTTGAGGTCAGTAAATGAATAGATGGTTTAAAATAGCGTTCCTCCTAACGGCCCTGTTAAGCGTTTCCCTGCTCTTTGCCGCGGAATGGCAAAATGCCCCGGCCATGCACACTCCTCGGGGGGGTGCTGCCGCCGTGAGATGGGGAAATTACCTGTACGTCTTCGGTGGTAAAACCATGAATAACATGGTGTTAAACACCGTTACTCGATTCAACCTGAGCACCGGTATCTGGGACAACCAAAGCATTCCTTCCTTCCAAAAAGCTCGTTACAATGCCGCCGCCATTGTTTACGAGGGAAAAATTTACCTGATTGGCGGGCGGGACAATAAAAAGGTTTTTAAATCTGTGGAGGTGTTCGATCCTGTGCAAAACAAGTGGATTGATGCGCAGGAATTGCACCACGAACGGGAAGGTTTCGCCGCAGTACTCCTGCAAAATAAAATTTATCTGATCGGCGGGCAGGAGGATAATGCCTCTTTGCTGGACGACATTGAATGGTACAATCCCGCTCAGAATCAGTGGGAAGAAGCCGATTTCGATCTGGACTATCCGCGAGCGGCTGCTTTTACGGCCGCCTGGCAAGACACCTGCTACCTTTTTGGCGGATATTACTATGGCCTGACGAAAACAAGCTACAAAGGGTATTTCTATTCCAGTGGTTTCGAATGGGTGGAAG
>JAJRXE010000217.1 GCA_024276455.1 Calditrichota bacterium | reverse complement strand
TTTCTGAAATGTTTACTTCCCCAACCGGTAAAAAATACCGGCCATGAATTTAAACTCCAGTCCCGGTTGGTTAACGGCTCGGTCGGCATCGCGGTAAGTGTAATCTTCCCGGGGATTGATTGCCTCCCCGTCGGGACTGTAAGACGTGTCGTGCCCGTAAAGCGTGGACGGGAAGAAGTAATCCATTCCCACCATTAGCGAGAACTTCATTTTGTTGCCAATCGGAAAACGTCCTTCGGCTCCGAATCCCAATCCCCAGTGAGTACTGGTAATGTCAAAATCCTCGTTATCTCCGATGAATTTGAAGTTTCCCCGGAAGCTGGCGTACCGTACCCCCACGAAGAGGTAGCTTTCCGACATCCCCAGGAAATGCCGGGGGTACAAGAAATCCAATCCCATGCCAAAAGTGCGCCCGTGTTCTTCCACTGTACCCCCTTGATTGTTATTAATAAAAATTTTGCGGGCTTCGCTGGCCTTACCGGGATCGAAGTACGACGCGCCCAAATTCACCCGAAAATGAAAGGGAAAGCCCTGGGCAAATTCCGAGATGCGGCCGGTTACCTGCCAGCCCATTCCCCCGTTGTATCCCACCCGGGCGCCTCCCTCAAACCTTGCCGCCGCCCAACTCCCAGCCGGTAGAAGAGTGAAAACAAGCAGAAGAATCCCCATGTTGCGGGTAAAACATTTCATGCAATCCTCCTTGGTTAATCATTCATCCGTTAATAAAACAGAAGTGCAAACTCTGAGCCAGGATATCCGCTTGTTTATTAACGTATTTTGAGATTTGTTCTCAATTTTTTGTAAAAATTCTTCACATTCCACCGTCCTCTATTGAATACAATTTTTCTTGAAAAAGCATTCGGATTGTGTTAGCATATAGCAGCGTAGCGACGCCGGAATTCGGGGCGTCCCGGCTTTTGACCCAAACTCACAACACCCAGGATTTGAAAGATGGTACAGAACGAAGGAGATCGCTTAAAACAGGTAGTGGTGTGTTCGCCGCGGGGGGAATATTTCCGGGTGAACGACCGGACGGCTCACAATATTACAGAATTGGCTGACCGCTCGCGGGCGATTGAACAACACGAGCGACTGAAAGGGCTCCTGGGAAGTCGCGGTGCGCAGGTGATTGACCTTCCCGAACTGCCCGGGCATCCTAATTCAATATTTACCCGCGACACCGCTGTTTGCACCCCGCAGGGGTTCATTCAGCTGCGCATGGGCTTGCCCACCCGACGCGGTGAAGAGACCTGGATGGCCCGGGAGTTGCGCGAACGTGGATTCTCCGAGGTGGGACGCATCGACGCCCCGGGAACGGCGGAAGGGGGCGACATCATCCTGGCCGGGAGAACCGTTTTTCTGGGACACTCCGGACGAACCAATCAGGAAGGGATCCGACAATTGACCCGCATTTTTGCGCGTCTGGGTTTGACCACGCGGGTGGCGCAGGTACCCTCTTTCTCCCTTCACATCGGAGGCGCCATGAGCCTGGTGGCACCGGATACGGTGTTCTCCTGTCAGGGTGCTTTTCCGAAAGAATTTTTCGAAGGCTTTCGGGTGATTGAAGTGCCCACGGAGAGTTTCATTAGTGGAAACGTGATTTGCCTGGGACCGGGAGAAGTCATTGCGGAAGCCTCCAATCAAAGCGGCATCGAGAGGCTGGAAAAAGCCGGCATCCGGGTGCATGCTCTGGATCTGTCGGAATTCGTTAAAGGCACCGGCGGGCCCAGTTGTTTGATTATGCCGGTATCCCGGGAGGCGGAATAAATCCCGATTATTCCTTTCACGCAAAGGCGCAGAGACGCTAAGTATTCAAAAATAACCAACTGATCTGTTTATTGAACACCCTTTCATCCACCAAAGGGCCGGTCTGCCCCCGCAAACCGGCCTTCAATCACAACAATTTTTGCTACCCTGCATTTCCACTGATCTCTAAATACGAGCGAATTTTTTCCTGACTTTTTCGCCCAACTGTTCGAAAATGACGTACATAATGGGAATAACCAGCAAAGTCAGAAAGGTGCTGGTGGTCAATCCGCCGATCACGGCCCGGGCCAGGGGAGCCCAGGTTTCCGAGCCGGAGCCCAGTTCCAGCGCCAGGGGCACCATTCCCAGAATGGTGGTGGTAGCGGTCATCAATACCGGACGCATGCGCACCTTACCGCCTTCCACCACGGCCTCGTACAACGGTTTACCCTGACGGCGCAACTGGTTGATGTAATCCACCATGACAATACCGTTGTTCACCACTATTCCCGCCAGCATGACAATGCCCACCAGCGCCATTACACTCAGCGTTGTTCCGGTAATAAAGAGCGCCAGAAAAACCCCGATGATGGAGAGGGGCACCGTAAACATGATGATGAAAGGATCCATCAGCGATTCGAACTGGGAAGCCATAATCATGTACACCAGCAAAACCGCGGCAAAAAAGGCAATGGTAATGTAGCGGAACGATTCGCGCTGGTCTTCCGCCGATCCCCCGATTACCACCTGGAAGTCGGAAGGAATGGCGGTGCTTTTAATGATCTGTTTGATCTTGCCCACCGCCGTGGTCAGATCGATGCCGGAAAGATCGCACCCCACCGACACGTAGCGTTCCTGGTTCTCCCGGTAAATGGTGGTGGGAGCTTCTCCTTCCACAACCTGCGCCACTTGCTGGAGCTGCACCATTTTTCCGGTGGACGTGGGAATCATGAGGTATTTCAACGCTTCTTTGCTACGCCGGAACGGTTTGTCCAACCGCACTTTAATGTCATACTCGTCGCCGGCTTCGTGGTAACGCGCGGCCACCGTCCCTTGAATGGAGTTGGAAACCACCTGCGCCACCTGCAGGGGACTGAGTTTTAAGTCGCTCAGCCGCTCCCGGTTGGGAATAATGCGCAGTTCCTCGCCCCCTTCCTTCATGTTAATGTCGATGTCCACCAGACCGGGAATTCGCTTCATTTTCGCTTCAATCTCCTTGGCGTACTTCAGACTCTTCTGCAAATTGTACCCGAAAATCTTAATCTCGATCTCCCGCTCGGTGGACAACATTCCCGGCTGGGTAAACTTGTAGGTAATGCCGGGTATCTTGTCCAGGGCTTTGCGCAGGGTGTCCTCGATTTCAAACTGGCTGCGATGGCGTTTTTCCATGGGGGTCAAACGAATCCGCAGATTAATCGCCTCGCTGCCGGTTCCTCCGAACAACGCGGCCACCCCTTCAGTCAACCCGAAGCGGGAGAAAACATGGGTCGCTTCCGGCACTTTTTCTTTGATGATCTTTTCCAGCTCCAGAACGGTCAGGCGGGTCTGATCCAGCGGAGTGCCCAGCTCCCGGGAAATGTCGATGGCAATAAATCCCTGGTCGGTCTTGGGCAAAAATTCACCCCCAATAAATTTAATCAATCCCAGAGACAGCAAGAACAAAACCGCCGTCAGCAGGAGAACCGTTCGCTTGTGGGCCAAAGACCATTCCAGCAGATCGCCGTACCGCCGATTGAGATTTTCCAGGAAGCGCCCGATACGATCTTTGAACTTGCTGAAGCGTCTTTTGCCGGCCTCCTGTTCTGTTCGGAGAATACGGGAACTGATCATGGGAACCAGGGTGAGGGCAATGGCCAGCGAAGCAAAAAGGCTGAAGGTAATGGTCACCACCATATCTCTGAACAGTTCGCCGGCAATGCCGGGAACGAAAAGCACCGGTAAAAACACCCCAATGGTGGTCAGCGTCGAGGCAGTAATGGCCATGCCCACTTCGGACGTTCCCCTATTCGCGGATTCATAAAGCGGTTCGCCGGCTTCCCGGTGACGGTAAATATTCTCCAGCACCACAATGGAGTTGTCCACCAGCATCCCGATGGCCAGAGCCAACCCTGCCATGGAAACAATATTCAGCGTGAGGTCGGCCAGCATCATCACCGCAAAGGTTGCCACCACCGAAATGGGAATCGCCAGGCCCATGATGATGCTGCCACGAATGTTCCGCAGGAAGAAGTAAATAACCAGAAAGGAAAGTAGGAAAGCAATCAAAGCCGTGGAACCCAGATTGCTGATGGATTGATTAATGTATTCGGACTGGTCCCAGAGCACTTC
>JAJRXE010000216.1 GCA_024276455.1 Calditrichota bacterium | reverse complement strand
TGGGGTCCCTTTCGGTGACCGCCCAGGAGAAATACCAGAAAAACTTCCTGCCCCTGCTGCCGCAGATTGTAAAATTACCTTACAACAATCCAGCGGCGCTTCGCAGTACGGTGGACGATCAGACGGTGGCGATATTTCTGGAATTTATTCAGGGGGAAGGCGGGGTGGTTCCGGCCGATCCGGAGTTCGTGGCTGCCATTCGGGAAGTGCAGGAGAAGCACCGGGTGCTGGTGGTTGCGGACGAAATTCAAACCGGGGTCGGGCGAACCGGAAAATTCTTAGCCGTGCAGCATTACCAGATCAAACCGGATCTGATTGCCGTGGCCAAAGCCATTGGCGGTGGATTGCCGTTGGGAGCGTTCCTGATCAAGGAAGAGCTCAACGAGGTGTTGCAACGGGGAGAACATGGCACTACTTTCGGTGGAAATCCGGTTGCGTGTGCCGCCGGACTGGCCACCCTCCAGGTTATGGAGGAGGAGAACCTGTTTGACCATGTAAGGGCAATGGGCGAGCATTTGCGGAAACGATTGCTGGAATTGCAGAACAGCTTCCCGCAGCTGGTGAAAACCGTGCGGGGCATTGGGTTAATGCAGGCGGTGCAACTAAATGCGGAGACCTACCCCATTGTGTTAAAAGGAATCGAGAAAGGGGTGATTTTTAACAGCACCGCCGGAAATGTGGTGCGCTTTCTGCCGCCTTTAATCATTCAAGAACAGCAGATTGACCAGGGAATTGAGGTTCTGGCGGACATTTTACAGACTTTTTCCTGATTCCTTCTGTTTAATCCTGGAACTCGGTGGAGGTGCGGCGATTTTAATTTAAAAAGAGTCGGGCTGTTTTCAACAATTGATCGAAAACCATGACCACCTACTACATCGGGACATCCGGTTGGAGCTACCGCCATTGGGTCGGTCCGTTTTACCCGAACGATTTAAAGCCGCCTCAATTTCTGGAATATTACATGCGATATTTTCCCACCGTGGAAATTAATTCCACCTTTTACCATTTGCCCAAACCGGCGACGGTGGAGAACTGGTTCAAACGGTCGCCGGCCCATTTTCGCTTTTGTCCGAAACTGAGTCGCTGGATTACCCATCAGAAAAAACTGGTGGGAGTGGAAGAGGCGCTGGAGCGATTCTTCGAATTGATTCAGGTGCTCAAACCCAAACTGGGCCCGGTGTTAATTCAATTGCCCCCCAGTTTGAAATTCGATTCTTCCCTGCTGGAAAATTTCTTGAATCTTTTGCGACGGCACTATTCCGACTACCAGTTTGCCATCGAACCCCGCCATTCCAGCTGGGACGCTCCGGAGTGCCGGCAAATTTTGTCGGATTTTCAAGTAGCCCTGGTGTGTGCCCACAGCGGCAAGCGGTTCCCCTATTTTAATTACCAGACGGCTCCCTTTGTGTACTACCGCTTTCACGGCCCTGACCGTCTCTACGCCTCCGATTATCCGCCCGAGATGCTGCGGGAATTTGCCGATCGAATGTGCCAACAGGCTCGGGCCGGGGCGACTGTGTGGGCATTTTTTAACAACGATTACCAGGGATTTGCCGTTCGGAACGCCCGCCAATTAATGGAATGGCTGGAGGCCGAATGAAAACGAATGCTCAGCTGTTACCTCGCCTTTCCCGCCGGGACGCCTACCTGTTGATTGTGGGAAATATCATCGGAATCGGTATCTTTACCACCAGCGGTTACATCGCCAATTACGTGCCTTCCTCCGGCTGGATGTTGTTACTGTGGCTGCTGGGAGGTTTTCTGACTTTTTGCGGCGGGTTAACCTATGCCGAGCTGGCTTCCCGCTTCCCGCAAGTGGGAGGAGATTACCACTACCTGACCCACGCTTTCCATCCGGCTCTGGGGTTTCTTTTCGGATGGTCCACATTTGTGGTCACCTACACCGGTTCCATTGCCACCATTGCGGTGGGTTTTGCCTATTATTTCGCCAATTTATTGCCGGAGGGGATTCGTACGGCGGCCTGGCAATTACCGCTGGTGGGCATCGAGATGTCGGTGTTGAAAGTGAGCGCAGTGAGCATCACATTACTGCTTACCCTCATTAACGTGCGAGGGGTAAAGTCGGCCGCCCGGGTGCAAAACGGACTTACCCTGCTGGGAATTCTGGTGCTATTGGGCTTTGTTTTCAGCAGTCTGATTTCGCCGGCTGGTTCCTGGGGAAATCTGAAACCTCTTTGGCCGGCAGCATTTTCTTTCTCCCATCTGCAGGCTTTAGGGGTTGCTTTCGTTGGCATCTACTTCACTTACTCCGGCTGGACGGCTGTGGTTTACATTGCCGGCGAAATCCGGGACCCGCGCAAGAATATTCCGGCGGCCATGTGGCAGGGCATTCTCACGGTAATGTTACTGTATCTGGCAATGAATCTGGTTTATTTTCTGGCTTTTCGCCTGGGAAAAATGGCCAATGTGGTGGATATTGGGTTTCGTACCCTGCAGCACGTGCAGGGAGATAAGTGGTCCTATTTTTTTAATATCATGATCATGCTGGCGGTGCTGAGCACCCTGAATGCCACCATTCTCTCGGGTGCCCGGATTTATTACGCCATGGGGCGGGAGAGGCGCTTCTTTCGGTTTACCGGAGAGCTGAGTCCGCGCAATCGAACCCCTGCCAAGGCGTTGTGGCTGCAGTTTGCCTGGACGGCCCTGCTAATCTTCAGCGGAAGTTTTAATCAATTGCTCACTTACACCGTGTTCGTCATGGTTCTATTTGCCTTTTTAGCCGGCCTGGCGCTGTTTGTCTTTCGTTTCCGGGAAAAAAAGCATCCCGCCGGATTTCAGATTCCCCTTTACCCTTTACCGCCTCTCATCTATGTCCTCGTCACGGCCTGGATTCTTTTGAACACCCTGAGGCAACATCCGGGAGAATCGCTGGCTGGCGTGGCGCTGGTGCTGAGCGGTCTCCCTTTTTATTGGTACTGGACGAGGAAAACAACTGCCTCGGCACTGTAAATCCCTGGAGTTCTACCTGATTACAGCAAAAAGAGATTTGCCACCCGGATGGTGTTTTCCCTTACAGGGGATTGAAAGTTAAATGAATGAAACGGTTGGCGTCATTGTGGCGACCATTCGCTTTGCGTCAATGAGACGAATCCCTCACGGGGCGAATGAAATCAACATCCGATTCAAGCGAATGCTTTTGAAACAAAAAGTACCCCTTTAAATTGCAGAGCAATTTTCTAACCGGAGTGTTTAACGGAAGATGACTAATTGGTGTGTTAATTCTGGAGCGGAATCCCCGGAGATTAGTCCGGGGATTCGCAATGATTCACCTATCGTTACTCCATAATTTTCACATTCTTGGCTTGCATTTGCCCATTTTTACCGGGAGTCAGTTCGTACGAAACCGCCTGTCCCTCCTTCAGGGTCTTATATCCCTCCGCCTCTATCGCCGAATAATGCACAAATACATCGTCCCCACCTTCGTCCGGGATAATAAACCCCCATCCCTTCTGCTCATTAAACCATTTAACTTTACCAGTTGACATAAACACATACCTCCGAGATACATAAATGAATCTATCCTCCCCATCCAGCCGCTTGTGGATTTTTGTTAATTCTGATTGATGGAGAGACATTTTCCACAAGCAATTAATTATAGAAATAATCAAAATAATTGTCAAGATAAAAATTTACAGTAAGTTAAAAAATTTGTTTTTAGAGGCTGAATTTTATGTTTTTACACAAAAATGAAGATTTTGTAAGAAAAAAAGTGACAGGATGGCACAATTAGTGTTACAAACAGAATAAAAATAGGGGAGATGTGTTAAAATGTTTCTCCCCCATTTGACTGTTTCCTCCGGGTTGCTCCGTTTTTGCTAGCCCGAGGCGTACAAACCGGGGTTTAATCCGTCTGTTCGGATTTAATGACCAACAATCGCAGTTCGGTCATTTCTTCGATGGCGTAACGAATCCCTTCCCGGCCGAATCCGCTGTCTTTTACCCCGCCGTAAGGCATCGGATCTATCCGGAAAGTGGGATAGTCGTTGATGATAACCCCGCCTACTTCCAGCTCCCGGTAAGCTTTTTCAATTTTCCGGATATCGTGGGTGAATACTCCGGCCTGGAGTCCGTAGAAGGAATTATTTACCATTTGCAATGCCTGCTCGAATTGTTCGTAGGGTTCAATAATTACCACCGGGGCGAAGATCTCCTCGGAAACCACTCGCATGGTTGGTTTGGTTTTGGTGAGCACGGTAGGAAAGAGGAATTGTTTTTCGCGTTTCCCGCCAAAAATCAGCTCTGCACCTTCTTTAACCGCTTCTTTGACCCACTTTTCGGCTTTTTTAGCTGCCTCTTCGTCGATCATCGGGCCAATCATCGTCTGAGGATCGGTCGGGTCGCCCACGATGGCATGGTTGCGCGTCTCCTCCACAAAATTCTGAATGAATTCATCGAAAATAGCCGCCTGCACGTAAATTCGCTGAATTGAAATACACACCTGTCCGGCGTGGGCAAACGCCCCCAATACCAGGCGGGGAATGACCGCTTTCAAATCGGTGTCCGGTTCCACAATAACACCCGCGTTGCCGCCTAATTCCAGGGTTACGTGTTTCTTCCCGGCCAGCGATTTTAAATACCAGCCCACTTCGGCGCTCCCGGTAAAGGTCAGTTTTTTGATTCGCCCGTCTTTGACCAGCTGTTCGGCATCCCGCCCCCGGCAGGGCAAAATATTGACCAGCCCGGGCGGCATTCCGGCATCCAGGAGCACTTCGCCCAGTTTAATGGCGGTAAGGGGAGTGCTGGAAGCCGGCTTTAGAATGATGGCATTCCCGCTGGCAATGGCCGGACCAATTTTGTGAGCCACCAGGTTCAACGGGAAATTAAAGGGCGAAATGCCCAGAATCACTCCCCGGGGAAAACGCCGTACGATTCCCTGGTAACCCTTGGTCTGGGGAGCCACGTCCAGGGGAAGAAATTGTCCCTCCATCCGGTGGGCTTCCTCGGCCGACCAGGTGAATGTGAGCAAAGCCCGGTGCACTTCGTTGCGGGCAAAACGAACCGGTTTTCCCCCTTCCTGGACGATGGTTTGAATGAATTCCTCTTCCCGGGCTCGCAGGCCTTCCACCACATTCATGAGCAATTCGTAGCGCTCGTAACCGGATAACCGGCGAGCCGTTTGAGCGCCTTTCTGAGCACTTTCAATGGCAAGATCTAAAAAATCATTCTCCGCCAGATACACTTTGGCAATTTTTTCGCCGTTGTAAGGATTCCTTACCCGAATCGATTTGTACGTTTTTACCCACTCATTGTGAATCAGAGGGTAATAAGTGGGAATGCCCATTTTTTTCCTCCTCAAGTCGTTTGCAAATGGTTTTTAACCCTTCCTAATCGTTTCATTTTAATAAGCGGAGATTTCAAAATCAAGAAGGATATTTAAGTTCTTGAAAAAAGGAAAATTAATCGTGCGTAAAAAAGAGCAATAATTTAAATTTCTTCCCAACAAAATTGCCGCTTTTTCGTAGAGAATGATAGTTCGAGGGAGCGGGAAAATTTTGAGCATCTGAATTTTTGGTCGCTTCCCGGGGTAAGTGTGTTTAGATTTTGGTTCTATTTCTGAATGTTAAGCGTAGGAGGAACAGAATGGAAGCAATTGCGGTGAAGGGTATTACCAAGTATTACGACGACTTCAAGGCTGTGGATGAGATCTCTTTCTCCATTGCGCCCGGTACGCTGTTTGGTCTGCTGGGACCAAATGGTGCGGGTAAAACCACCACCATGCGCATGATCATGAATATTATTGTCCCCGATCGCGGCGAAATCCGCATCATGGGAGAGAAATTTCGGGAAAGTTTGAAGGATCGCATTGGCTACTTACCGGAAGAACGCGGCCTTTACCCGAAAATGAAGCTGCTGGACCATTTGCAATTTCTGGGAGAGATGAAAAGCCTCTCGGGAGCCGAAGCCAAAAGATTGGCATTGCAATGGCTCGAGCGATTTAATCTGGGAAGCTGGGCGCACAAGAAAGTGCAGGAATTGAGCAAGGGAATGCAGCAAAAAGTGCAATTTATTGGCACCATCATGCATGCCCCCGATCTCATCATTATGGACGAACCGTTCTCCGGACTGGACCCCATCAACACTAAATTTTTAAAAGACATTTTGCTGGAGCTCAAGAAAGAGGGAAAAACCATTATTCTTTCCACCCATTTGATGGATCAGGCGGAAAAATTGTGTGACGAAATTTGCCTGATTAATCGGGGCAAAGTGGTTTTGAAGGGCCCCCTGCAGGAGATTAAACGCCGTTACAGCCACAATGCGGTGCTTCTGGAATATCGGGGCGACGCGGCGTTTATTCAGGATTTGCCCTACGTCGAATCGGCGGATGAATACGGTAATTACATGGAAATCCGCTTAAAAGACGGAGTACCGCCCGCAAAACTGTTCAAAGAGCTGGCCAATTCCTCGCTGGAGGTGAGCCGCTTTGAAGCATCCGAGACATCTCTGAACGACATTTTCATCGAAATTGTGGGAGGTGAACATGCGTAAAGTGTGGAAAATTATTAAGCGAGAGTTCAAAACCGCCGTATTGACCAAAGGGTTCATCATCGGAACCGTGCTTGGTCCGATCATCATTCTGGGATTTATTTTCGGTCCCGCTTATTTCATGAGTCTTAGCAGCGACAAACCCATGACTTTCCGGGTGGTGGATTACTCCGGGGAAATCGCTCCGGAAATGAACAAAATATTTTCCGACACCCTGAAAAACGGACAACCCCGCTTCATCTTTTCGGAAATTGACCCGCAGGAATATGAAGCCCGAAAGAAGGATTTTCAGAAAGACGTGGAGGAAGGCGGGGTGGATGCCATTCTGGTCATTCCGGCCGACATTATGAAAAGCGGGCAATTAACGTATGTGTCAAAGTCCATCGGAAATATTGATATAATCCGCCTGATTCGGGAAAGAATTTCCAATATAGTAAACGAAAAACGGCTCCTGGCCGCCGGAATGGACCCGAGCCTGATTAAGGAGTTGACCCAGCGAGTGAAAATCAACACCGTGAAACTGGTGAAAGGAAAAGCCGAGAAGCGCGGTTTTGACCAGGAATTCGTAACTTCTTTTGTTTTCCTGATGATGCTCTACATGACCATTCTCATGTACGGGAATTCCATTCTTCGCAGCGTAATTGAAGAAAAAACCTCCCGGATTATTGAAGTGCTCCTCTCTTCCACCGATTCCTTTAAGTTGATGCTCGGTAAATTGCTGGGCGTGGGCTCGGTGGGATTGGTGCAATACTTAATCTGGGCGCTTATGGGGGGAATAGTCATTCTGGGAGCTTCTTCGCTGGCTCCGGCGGTCTCGCAGTTTATTAGCATTTCCCCGATTATTTTTCTTTACTTCATCCTCTTCTTCATCATCGGTTTCTTCACCTTTTCGACCCTTTACATGGCGGTTGGCGCCATGTGTTCCGACATGCAGGATGCCCAATCCCTTTCGGCACCGGTCACGTTTTTAATCATTATTCCCTTCATTGTCAGTATGTCCATTATTAAAAATCCTAGCACCGACATGGCCTTTGTTCTTTCCCTGATTCCCTTCTTCACCCCCATGACCATGTTCATGCGTATTATTACCGTCATGCCGCCTTTCTGGCAAATTGCACTTTCCATTTTTACAAATGTGCTGGGAATTGTGGTAATTATGTGGGGCGTGGCCCGGATTTACCGGGTGGGCATTTTGATGTACGGTAAGCGGGCAACCCTTCCAGAAATTGTTAAGTGGTTGCGTTATCGCTAAGCGGGAGAAAAAAACTCAGGGGGATTCGCTGTTTCAACGGATCCCCCCATTTCGTTGAGTGAGAGGAAGCTCACGACCCGTTTTTTAGAATGAATTCAATCCGTTCCAGCGTTCCGTCGATGTTCTCGCGCGGCATGATTCCGAGAATCCGGCAGATTAACGGGTAAAGATCGATGTTGCGCAGGGTGCCACAGCGGTACCCGTTTTTGAACGCCGGTCCCACCGCAAAGAAAATGCCGTGCATGTCCAGATGGTGATTGTCGTAACCGTGGTTGCCCCGGGCTTTCGACAGGTAGGCGCCGGGGAAATGGTCGGGAAGCAGCGACCAACCAATCTCGGCCACCACAAGTAGCGCCGGAATGAAAGGATGCCGGGAAAAATGGAAGTAGGTCGGCATTTCGTCCCGCCGGTAAACCCGGTAATGATTCTGTCGTTCCCGCAGCCGTTGGTAGATTTTTGGTAGCAGAGAATCGGCTGCCGAAATCATGACCAGCGGTCCGTATCCCTGAATCCGGTGTGGAAGATCCTCGAGCCCTGTTTCAATGGCAACGGTGCGAGTGGAATCGATGCGGGTCATGCCGTGGTCCGAAACGACCACCACGTTTACCTGTTGCCCAATGGGAAGTGCCGCCACGCCGTTGAGCAGGTAGCCCAGGGTTTGGTCCAACCGCTCAATCGCCCGGTTTAATTCCGGAGAGTTGGGGCCGTAGCGATGCCCCTCGGTGTCGCTGGCATCGAAATAAAGGGTGATGAAATGGGGACGTTGCGCTTCCGGTAAGCGCAGCCAGGCCAGCACGGTGTCCACCCGGGCGCGATAGGGAACTTTCCCGTCGTAGTACTTAAAATACGAAGGGTGTCGGTAGGAAAGATGAACCTCCGATCCCGGCCAGAAAAAACTGGCCGTGCGAATGCCCTGGCGTTCAGCGGTTTCCCAGAGTGCTTCCCCCAGATACCACCGAGCATTCCGAACCGAGGTGGTGTCGCCAACTTTGTAGCGCAGCCCGTTAAAGGGGTCCACGAAATCGTTATAGATAATCCCGTGATTTTCCGGGTACAGGCCGGTTACCATGGAATAGTGGTTGGGAAATGTCTTGGAGGGGAACACCGGTTCCAGCGAGAGAGCCCGCACCCCTTCCCGGGCCATTTTTTCCAGATTGGGGGTTAAGCCCCGATCGGGATAGTCCCAGCGAAACCCGTCGAAAGAAATTAAAATGACGTAAGGGCGGTTGCTCGATTGAGCGTACACCATTGGGGTTAGAAGAAGAATTAAAATGACTGTGAAAATTAGTTTCTTCATGGCCGGTAGTGATCTCCCGAGTTTTTAAGGGCTGTTTCATAAAGCCCGGCTTGGGTGTGATTCGGTGAGCGATGCTCGTTTCTTTTTCCTGGGCCGGGCTAAAAATAAAGCCGGCGGGAGCGAAACTCCCACCGGCTTGTTGACTTTGTTCAACCTCTTCCGGTTAGAAAGAGAGGGTTAAACCGGCATTCCAGGTGCGCGGCAGTCCAAAGAATACGCGCGCCGTGGCGGCATCGTGGTTGTAACCGTCGGAAGCGTCGGAGATATATTTGGTGTCGAACAGGTTAAACACATGGGCAAACAGCGTGAAGTCCACTCCCTGCAGGTTGACCGGCAGCAGATAGTTAATATGCAGGTCGAAGACCGCCCAGGAAGGTACCTGCCAGGGTTGCGCCCGATCGTTCGGATCCGTTCTGCGGGTCGGGTCGAAATCGGCATAGTAGCGTGCAAAATATTTCATCGTAAGGGTGAAAGAGAATCCTTCGAAGGGATAGAGAGTCGGTTCCAGGGCAAAGCTGGTTTGCGGTGCATCACTCACGTACAGGTCTTTGATGTAAATGGTGGATTCCTGAACTTCCGTAGGATTGTCTTCCGGACTGAAGCGGCTGGTCACGTCGTTCAACCATTTCCAGTAACCGATGGAGGCCATTCCCTTCACCTTCAAGAGCTTGGAAGGCCGCCAGGTTCCATCCAGTTCGAATCCCATGTGACGGGCATCGATACCGGTGATGTTGTAGAAGTAGGTGATGTTGTTTTCACTGGTGTAGGTTAAGCTCCATCCCCGGTCCATCCACATGGTGTAATAGACGTTGGCGTTTAATGCCAGCGTACCGTCTTTGGTCCGATAGTCCGTGCCGGCTTCAAATCCGATGATCTTTTCGTTTTTGGGATTTTGGTTCATGGTAAAGGTGCGGTCGTCGATTACGTTGTCGAAGATCGGCACTTTGGAGAGGTAACCCAGGTTGGCAAACACACTGGTTTGCTGGTTAAAGCGGTAGCTGGCACCGCCCTTGACGGTGAATCCGTAAATGTTGTCGGATTCCAGAGTGGGGTAGTTGTCTCCAACTTTTTTCTTGAAGTAATTGATGTGTTTGTACTTCACTCCCGAAACACCCACGGTACCATAGGCCGTGTATTTCCCGGAGGTGTATTCGGCCTGCGCAAACGCACCCAACCAGTTCACTTTGTTGTCAAAATGGTAGTTCCAGATATCGCCCAGTTTCCGGTAGCGTTCCGATTCCGACCAGTTCTCGTTGTCGGTCCGGTAGAAAAAGTCGGCGCCCAGCAGATTCCGTACTTCCCGGAAGTGTTCGCCGGTAACGGTCCGCCAGTCAATCCCGATCATGGTTTTCAGTTTTTCGCTGGGGCGGTAGTTCAATTTGGAGATCAATCCGTACCATTTGTGCTGATTCACGGAGTTACGAATGATTGCTTTGGCACCATAACCACCGAAAGTGGAGTCGTACTGTTCGGGGCTGGTGTTGGCGGCAATCATGGCATCCCAGTTAATGTGGCCGTCATTGGTGTAGATGTAGCTGCCTTTGGGTCCTGAACCGCCTCCTTTACCGCGGGAGTAGTACAGTACGGTGGTTAAATCCATGTTGTCTTTAATGTTCCAGTACCAGTTGAAGTTAATTTGCGGTTTGTGGTAGTAGTTTTCGCGGGCGTACAATTTACCCTGATCGTGGGGATCATGAGTTTCGCCGTTCCAGTATTCCCGGGTACCGCGACTTACGTAACCCCAGGTTGCGTTGTAGAGACGGCCCAGTTCCGGGGTGGCATCCACTTGCGGTTTGGGGATTCCGAGATCGAGTGCATACTGATGATCGTAGCTGGCAATCGGGCGTTTGTAAAAATTGTTACCATGACGTTGAGGGGCACCGATGGCGTAGAAATCGAATTTGTGATGCTTGTTAGCAATGTAACTCATCCCGATGTAGTAGGCCCAGGCATCGGTCCAGGTGTTTTCGATGAGTCCATCGCCAATTTTGCGCACCACCGCCGTGGAGAAGGCGAATTTGTTGTTGATTAAGCCGGTGTTGGCCACCAGGGTTCTTTTGGCAAAATTGGCCGTTCCGGCTTCGGTTTTGAAAATAACGCCGGGTTTAATGGCGGCCGGATCGGTGATGATGTTCATGGTACCACCCACCGAGGGGACGGCCAGATTCACGGCGCTCAAACCGCGTTGCACCTGAATCGAGGAAGTCACGTCGCCCAGACCATCCCAGTTGGACCAGTACACCCAGCCGTTTTCCATGTCGTTTACCGGCACACCGTTAATCATTACCGCCACGTTCCGTTGATTAAATCCGCGGATGTTAATGCGGGAATCGCCAGAGCCACCACCCTGAGCTGAGGCATACACACCGGGGGTGGTGTTCAGAATTAACGGAATGTCCTGGGACCCCAGGCGGGAGACGATTTCAATCTTTTTCACATCGGTGAAGGCAACCGGCGTTTCGCGGGGCTTGGCCCGATCAGCCAATACCACGATTTCCTTGCCCAGATACACCGTGGCTTTCATTGAAATTTGCAAGGAGAGCGGTTGGTCGGTTACGGTGATTTCCTGCGTAAAGTCATCGTAACCCACGTAATTTACGGTAAGCTTGTAAGTACCCGGAGGTACGTCGGTTAAAATGAAGAAACCATCCAGATCGGTGGTTGTGCCCATGCCGGTTCCTTCTAACACCACGTTGGCGCCAATTAAAGGATCGCCGGTATCTTTGTCCTTAACGATTCCTTTAATTGTGCCGCTAAAAGCAAAGGACACACCGAGCAGCAATAATAGTAAAACTGTGGTAAAATACTTCATAGCTCCTCCTTAAAATTATTGGTAAGACTTAATTAATTATTTGGGCCCCTCCAGAAAAATTAAGTCGCTAAATTAAAAATTTAATATTACGAATCAATTAATTTTTTAAAAGTACCAATTTTTGTTCAATTACGAGTTTGGTTGAAAAATTATTGTTCCAATGGGAAAGAAAAATTAGAATTTCCTTTTGGCCGCCGCTTGCGAAGGTTTCTGTTGTCCGGAATCGTTGACTCGAATCTCAAGTGGGCAGGGTAGTGCTTCCCGTAAAATTGGAAGGGAATAAGCAGAAACACAAATAAAGATATGTTTTGATACTCAGTTTCCATATATTGCACCTTAAACACCTCTATATATTAAAGATAAAAATGAATTTGTCAAGACCAATTTTAAATTTTATGAGGATAATAAATAAATTTTTTCACGAAATTTTGAAGAGGGTTTTTCTTGCTCCGAAACCGCTTTGGTTTTATTAGAGTTAAGGTCTTGTAAATTAAATATTTTTTAATTCTGTTGGAATGCCTGAGGACAATCATTCAATTCCCCGTTAAGGACGGAAATACTTGTGATTTAAATATTTTTTTGTCTTGAAATTCATGGTTGGGTTGAATAAATTTTCCGGGATACATAAGTGCCAGGAAAGCGACTAAAAACAGCGTCAGGAATTCACCTGACCGGATATGCGTAACATTATAAACAGAGAGGAGAAGGATATGCAGCGAAAGATGGTAACCATAGACGGGAACGAAGCTGCTGCCTACGTCGCACACAAGGTGAATGAGGTGATTGCGATCTATCCGATCACGCCATCTTCTCCTATGGGTGAATGGGCAGATGCCTGGTCCGCTCAGGGACAGAAAAACATCTGGGGAACCGTGCCGACGGTTGTGGAAATGCAGAGCGAAGGTGGTGCTTCCGGAGCCGTGCATGGTGCTTTGCAAAGTGGAGCGCTGACCACGACGTTTACGGCTTCGCAGGGACTTTTGTTAATGATTCCGAATATGCACAAAATTGCCGGTGAATTAACCTCTACCGTGTTTCATGTGTCGGCCCGCACGGTGGCGACGCACGCCCTGTCGATTTTTGGCGATCACAGCGATGTGATGGCGACGCGTTCCACCGGTTTCGCCCTGTTTGCTTCCAATTCCATTCAGGAAATCATGGATTTTGCTCTGATTGCGCAGGCAGCCACACTGGAAGGCCGGGTGCCGGTGCTCCATTTCTTCGACGGGTTCCGGTCCTCGCACGAAATTCAAAAGATTGAACAGTTGACCATGGACGATATGCGCCGCATGATCCGCGATGAGCTGGTCATTGCTCATCGGGAGCGGGCTCTCTCGCCCGATCATCCGGTTCTGCGAGGAACCGCCCAGAATCCCGACCATTTCTTCCAGGCGCGCGAAACCGTCAATCCCTTTTACATGAAGTTTCCCGAAGTAATGCAGAAGAATATGGATCGCTTTGCCGAATTGACCGGACGCCAGTACCATCTGTTCGATTATGTGGGACATCCCGAAGCCGAGCGGGTGATTGTGCTGATGGGCTCCGGAGCCGAAGCGGCCCACGAGACGGTGGAATATCTGGTGGAACGCGGCGAGAAGGTGGGAGTGCTGAAAGTTCGTCTGTTCCGACCTTTCTCCATTAAGCATTTTGTGGAAGCGCTTCCCAAAACGGTTAAAGCCATTGCCGCATTGGATCGCACCAAAGAACCGGGTAGTGCCGGGGAACCGCTGTACGAGGATGTGGTTACTGCCATCAACGAAAGCCGAACCGAAGGTTTCATGCCCTTTGAGGAAATTCCGGTGGTTATTGGCGGACGTTACGGCCTTTCTTCCAAGGAATTTACCCCCGCCATGATTAAACGGATTTTCGAAGAGCTGGAGAAGGACAAACCGAAAAATCATTTCACCATCGGAATTCACGACGACGTGACCCACACCAGTCTGGAATACGATCCCAATTTTTCCATCGAACCGGACGATGTGTTCCGGGGCATGTTTTACGGATTGGGGTCGGATGGTACCGTGGGGGCCAATAAAAACTCCATTAAAATTATTGGCGAGGGAACGGACTATTTTGCCCAGGGTTATTTTGTGTACGATTCCAAAAAGGCGGGCGCGGTGACGGTGTCTCACCTGCGTTTTGGTAAAAAACCGATTCATTCCACTTACCTGGTGAATCGGGCGAATTTCATTGCCTGCCACCAGTTTGTGTTCCTGGAAAAATTTGACATGTTAAAATTTGCGGAACCGGGAGCGACCTTCTTGCTGAATGCCCCGTACGGTCCGGACGAAGTGTGGGACAAGCTGCCCCGCAAGGTGCAGGAGCAAATTATTGAAAAGAAATTGAAGTTGTATGTAATTAACGCTTACGATGTGGCCAGGAAAACCGGTATGGGAGGCCGCATTAATACCATTATGCAGACCTGCTTCTTTGCCATTTCCGGAGTGCTGCCGCGCGACGAAGCCATTAAAGCGATTAAGGATGCCATTCAAAAGACTTACGGGAAGAAAGGCGAAGAGGTTGTGCAGAAGAATTTCGCCGCGGTGGATCATGCCCTGGAGAACTTGCACGAAATTAAGGTGCCGGATCAACCCACCAGTAATATTGAATTACCCCCGGTGGTACCGGACAAAGCGCCCAAATATGTGAAGGAAGTGCTGGCGAAAATCATCGCCGGCCACGGAGACGATCTCCCGGTCAGTGCGTTTGCCCCCGATGGCACCTTCCCGACTGGTACGGCCCAGTGGGAAAAACGCAACATTGCCCTGGAAATTCCGGTATGGGAAACGGACATCTGCATTCAGTGTAACAAATGTGTCATGGTGTGTCCGCATTCGGTGATTCGTGC
This sequence comes from Calditrichota bacterium, assembly GCA_024276455.1. Taxonomy (GTDB): domain Bacteria; phylum Calditrichota; class Calditrichia; order RBG-13-44-9; family RBG-13-44-9; genus JAJRXE01. Next base: position 2,974 of record JAJRXE010000216.1, on the reverse strand, counting down.
CAAGGTGGTGGACGGTCAGTACCTGAAGGATGCACCGGAAACCTTCAAATCGGTGAAAGCGCGCGGTAAAGAGTGGGGCGATGACGCTTACTACGTTCTGCAGGTTTCTCCGGAAGACTGTACCGGTTGCGAACTGTGTGTGGAAGTGTGTCCCGCCAAGGACAAAACCAACCCCTCTCGCAAAGCACTGAACATGGCCCCGCAAATCCCCTTGCGGGAGCAGGAGAGCAAAAACTGGGAATTCTTCCTGGAATTGCCGGAGGTGGACCGCAAAAAGCTGCGGGTGGACACAGTGAAGGATTCGCAGTTCCTCCAGCCGCTGTTCGAATTTTCCGGGGCTTGCGCCGGGTGCGGCGAAACGCCTTACGTGAAATTGGCATCCCAATTGTTCGGTGATCGGATGATTGTGGCCAATGCCACCGGTTGTTCTTCCATTTACGGTGGAAATTTGCCCACCACTCCCTGGACGTTCAATAAAGAGGGACGCGGGCCAGCCTGGTCGAACTCTCTCTTCGAAGACAATGCCGAATTCGGTCTGGGATTCCGGCTTACTATCGACAAACATGCCGAGCAAGCCAGAGAATTGTTGAAAACGCTGGCCAGCGAAATCGGGGAAGAACTGGTGGATGCCCTGTTGCAGGCCGATCAGAGCAGCGAAGCGGGAATTCACGAACAGCGCGAACGGGTAAAAATTCTGAAAGATAAACTCAAGCAAATGGATTCCCAGGAAGCCAAGCTGTTGTTGAGTCTGGCCGATTATCTGGTGCGCAAGAGCGTCTGGATCATCGGTGGCGACGGTTGGGCTTACGACATTGGGTTCGGTGGTCTGGACCATGTGCTGGCCTCGGGCCGGGATGTGAACCTGCTGGTGCTGGACACCGAGGTTTATTCCAATACCGGTGGTCAGATGTCCAAGGCAACTCCGCTGGGTGGGGTGGCAAAGTTTGCCTTTGCCGGAAAGCCGCAGCCGAAAAAAGACCTGGCTTTGCAGGCTATCAGCTACGGCTACGTGTACGTCGCCCGGGTGGCCATGGGTGCCAGCGATGTTCAAACCGTGAAAGCCTTCATCGAAGCGGAACGGTACAAAGGTCCGTCTCTGATTATTGCCTACAGCCATTGTATTGCCCACGGAATCAACATGCGCTACGGACTGAAGCAGCAGAAACTGGCGGTGGAGTCCGGTTACTGGCCGTTGTTCCGTTTCAATCCGGAACGGGCCAAACAGGGCGAGAACCCCTTCCAGCTGGATTCCAAACCGCCGCGAATCCCGTTGGTGGAATATGCCTACAACGAAACCCGTTACAAGATGTTGACCAAGATCGATCCGGAACGGGCCAAAGAACTGCTGGCGCGGGCCCAGGAAGAGGTGCACAAACGCTGGAAACTGTACGAACGAATGGCCAAATCGCTCTATGTTCCAGAATCGGATGAGGAGGTTACTGCCTGAGCAGGGGTCTCGAGGAGAAGATGGAAACATCTTCTCCTCACCTTTTTGTAGTGCGCTTTGAGTTAGCCTGAAGACAATCACGTTAAAGAGGGGACACATCATGGATTTGACAACAACCTACATGGGTTTAAAATTAAAAAATCCGGTGGTGCCATCGGCTTCTCCGCTAAGTGCGGAAGTGGATGTGGTGAAGCGAATGGAAGATGCCGGTGCCGCTGCGGTGGTTATGTACTCGTTGTTCGAAGAACAAATCAATCACGAGATTAACGAGCTGGATCATTTTTTAAATAGCACCAGCGACAGTTTTGCCGAAGCCCTGAACTATTTTCCGGAACCGGAAGAATTTAAGAACTTACATGCCGAAGAATATCTGGAACAGATTCGAAAGCTGAAAGAGGCGGTGGAAATCCCGGTCATTGGCAGTTTGAACGGCGTGTCGCCCGGGGGCTGGATGGAGTATGCCAAAAAAATGGAAGAGGCGGGCGCCGACGCGCTGGAGCTGAATGTGTATTACGTTGCTACCGATCCGGAATTGACCAGCGAAAAGGTGGAAGCGCTCTATCTGGAGAATCTGGAATCGGTGAAAAAAGCGGTAAAAATTCCGGTGGCAATGAAGTTGGGTCCCTATTTCAGCGCCTTTGCCAATATGGCGGTGAAACTGGACCGCGCCGGGGCAGACGGGCTGGTGTTGTTTAATCGGTTCTACCAGCCGGATATTGACCTGGAAAACCTGGAAGTGGTGCCCAATCTGCAGTTCAGCACCCCGCCGGAAATGCGACTGCCTTTACGCTGGATTGCCGCTTTGTACGGAAAGGTGAAAGCCAGTCTGGCGGCAACCTCCGGAATTCACACCGGTACCGATGTGATCAAAATGATTATGGTCGGCGCAGATGTGGCAATGATTGCTTCCGTACTGATGCAAGAAGGGGTGGAGAAAATTGCCGATATTCTGCAGGAAATGCAAAACTGGATGGAAAAGAAAGAATACCAGTCCGTGCAGCAGATGAAGGGCATCTTAAGCTACCAGTCCATTAAAGATACCGACGCTTACGAACGCGCCAACTACCTGCGAGTGTTGCAGAGCTTTAAATAGTAGTGGTCAGGAAAACAGAGCAAAAAGAAAACTCCCGGTCTTGCCGGGAGTTTTCTTATCTGGAAGACTTTAAGAAATCTCTCCCACCAGGCAGGGACTTTTCCGGCAGAAGAAAATGCCCGGAAACACCCGTTTTTTGCACCACAAATGCCCCGGGTCAAGGTGGCCTGCCGGGCGGGACACATGCGCCCTCTTGAAAACCGACCGTTTTAGGACGGTTCGCCTTTCTCCGCCCAGATCTGGACCAGATTCACAATGGTTTCCACCGCCTTCTCCATGTCCTGGACGGAAATCCACTCCCGTTTGCTGTGAAAGTTGTGGCCGCCGGTGAAAATATTGGGTGTGGGCACGCCCATGTACGAAAGGCGGGCGCCGTCTGTTCCCCCACGAATCAGGTTCTTCCGGGGTTTTAAACCGCTGCGTTCCACCGCTTC
>JAJRXE010000215.1 GCA_024276455.1 Calditrichota bacterium | reverse complement strand
ATTTAAGATCAGCGCATAGCGGCTCATGTTCTTCTCATCTTTTAACCAATCGAATCATTAATCGAGTTCGGCGATACATTCAATTTCGACCAACACATCTTTAGGTAAGCGGGCTACTTCCACCGCCGAACGGGCCGGGGAACTCTCTCCAAAATATTCGGCGTACACCTCGTTCATGGCGGCAAAATCGTCCATGTTTTTCAGGAAAACGGTCGTTTTGACCACCTTTTGCAAACTGGTACCGGCGGCTTCCAAAACCGCCTGCAAATTTTTAATGACCCGGTGTGTCTGAACTTTAATGTCGTTGGGTTCCAGCGCCCCGGTTGCCGGATCGATGGCAATTTGCCCCGCCGTAAAGACCAATCCTCCGGCAATCACCGCCTGATTGTAGGGACCCACCGGGGCCGGCGCCTGGGATGTTTGCACAATCTTCTTCATCTTCTTTTACCTCGCTTAAGTAAACAATTTTTAAAGTGTTAATATAAAACCCGAAAGCAAAAAATACAAGGTAGGATCACCAACTTTCGTCCGGACAGCCTGAAAATCTGAGGCGTGATGCCGATCGAAATCCCGAAAGCGGTCACTCGTACAGGCGGCTTAAATCCCCTTTTCCCTCTCGCAGGATGGTAATTTCATCGCCAATTAAACTTACCACGGTGGACTCAATGGGTTCTTCCAGGAATCCGGCATCCAACATCAGGGCGACCTCATGCTGGTAAATCTCGGCAATTTCGTCGGGATCGTAGAGAAAACCTTTGCCGGTCATATTCACCGAAGTATTAATCAGCGGTTTGCGGAAAGCTTCCAGAAGTGCATCGGTAACCGGGCTCACCGGAATACGAATGCCCACTTCCTTGCGTTTAGTTAACATAATTTTGGGAATTTCGCGCGTCGCCGGAAGAATAAACGTGTAGGGTCCCGGAAGACAATGCCGCATGACCCGGTACGCGAAGTTGGAAATTCGGGCGTATTGACTGGCCTGTCGAATGTCTTTTACAATTAAACTCACTGTATCGAATTTACTCTTCCCTTTGATTCGATAAATGCTGGTCAGGGCATTCTTGTTGAAGGGATTACACCCCAGTCCGTAAACCGTATCCGTGGGATAAATAATCAGTTTTCCCTCTTCCAGAGCCTCTACAGCCTTGCTAATAGCCCGGTGGTGCGGATTGGCCGGGAATATTTTAAATCGAATCATGCCCATCTTCTTCTAATTCCTCTTCCACATTCCGATAGAGACGGTAGATAAGAATAAAACCAATCGTAATCAGGAGCGCCAGCATTATTTCAATTTCCGGCAGGTTCAACCATCGCACGACGATCATGGAAATAAAATTGAACCAGCTCAACCGATAAAAATACAATTTGACCACAGATCGGGTTTGCGACGCGCTTTTTTCGACCTGAACGGCAACGCCATAGGAAAGCAAAGCCAGAAAAACCGGCAAAGCCACCCAGAATGCCAGGTCGATAAAAGCGAGCGGCCTCTTCCAATAATGGTTCAAATAGAACCAGAGTAAAAAATAGAGTTTAATGAACAAGTAATTAGCCAGGAAGAGGGAAAATCCGAGCGCAAAAAATTTCGCCCAGAATTGAATTCTTTTTTGATAAACATCCATTGCCCGCGCCCTCAAAATTGGAATTTAAGGATTTCCCTCTGATTTCCCAAAAAATATATTTTTTATCCGCAAGGAAGGCCAATGAACGAGACATCACCCGAATAGGCGGGGCGACGAAATGGACAAAAAAATTTCCTCCACCGCCTGAGGGTCACTGAGGTTATTTAGAACAATGGGTGGTTACGAAATAGGGATGATAGTATTACTTCTTCTCTTTTTGCAACAATTCAGCAGCTTTTT
>JAJRXE010000012.1 GCA_024276455.1 Calditrichota bacterium | reverse complement strand
TCATCCCCTCTAACAGCAAATGAGGATTTCCCACAATAATCAAGCGGTCTTTAAAGGTGCCGGGTTCGCTCTCGTCGGCATTACACAGCAGATAGTGGGGTTTATTGTCGTTTTTAGGCACAAACCCCCATTTCACTCCGGCAGGAAACCCTGCGCCTCCCCGACCGCGCAAATTGGCTTCTTTTACTTCCGCAATAACGCCGTCGGGGTCGTACTGCTTTAAGGTTTTTTCCAGCGCCTTGTATCCGCCCTTACTTAAATAGTAATCAATTTCTCTGGATTCGGGAATACTTATGTCTTTGGTCAGGACTTTTTCAAACATCAGAGAACCTCGGTCTATACGTTTTATTCTAATTCATCCAGAATCTTGTCCAGCTTTTCCGGGGTCATTCCTTCGTAATAATCATCGTTGATCTGAACCACCGGAGCAGTTCCACAGGAGCCCAAACACTCCACTTTAACCAGCGAGAACTTTCCATCCGGGGTCACCTCACCTGCCTGAATTCCCAGTTTGCTGGTCAGGTGCTCGTAAATCTCCCGGGACCCCCGCAGAGCGCAGGAAAGGGTGCTGCAAACCTGAATGTGGTACTTTCCGCTGGGCTTGGTCTTGAACATGGTGTAAAAACTCACCGTGTCCAGAATCACCGTTACCGGAATATCCATTAGCTCGCTCAAATATTGCATGACCTCGCGGGAGATCCAGCCGAATTCTTGCTGAGCCAGGTGCAGCGTGGGCAGCAACGCCGCGCGCTTTTCCGGATAACGTTGCAAAATGTCTTTATATTGTTGGAGTGCCTCCTCAGAAAACTCTACCTTCATCGGCTTTAACCTTCTTTTTCCGTCCGTATTTATTTTTTTGTCAATCTTTATGCTCAGAACCGGTCAGCGGTCCAGTTCACCGGCAATAATATTCAAACTTCCCAATACGGCCACGGTGTCGCTTACCAGGTGTCCTTTAATTAACTGCCCGTACAGGGCGTAATTAACGAATGAGGGCGGACGTACCCGCAGGCGAATCGGCTTGTTGGATCCATCCGAGACGATGTAAAAACCCAGCTCCCCATTGGGCGCTTCGGTGGCGTCGTAAATTTCTCCTTTCGGCACTTCAAAACCGTGGCCCGGCATGATGTTTTTAAAGTGGTGAATCAGCCCCTCAATGGTGTGGTACACTTTCTCCTTTTCGGGAAGACTGTACTTTTCGTCCGCCACGTTAACCGGTCCGTCCGGCAAATCTTTAATACACTGCTCCACTATTTTGAGACTTTGCACCATCTCTTCCATGCGGATCAGGTAACGGGCGTACACATCGCCGTCATCGGACACCGGTATCTCGAAATCCAGGCGGTCGTAAATCAGGTAAGGGAATTCCTTGCGCACATCGTAAGCCACGCCCGACGCACGCAACACCGGTCCGGTGACGCCGTTGTTAATCGCCTCCTCCTTAGAAAGCACCCCAATGCCCCGGGTACGGTCCATCCAGATGCGCAGACGCGTTAACAGACCGTGAATTTCTTTCACCACTCCGGGAAAGTATTTAATGAAGCGTTCCACCATTTCCACAAAATCGTGAGGGACGTCGCGCATTAATCCGCCCACCCGGGTGTAGCTGGTGGTCATGCGGGCGCCGGTGGTGTGTTCAAAAATATTGTAGAGAATTTCCCGGGCTTCGAAGGCGTACAGGAAAGCCGTAAACGCCCCAATGTCCAGGGCAGCGGTTCCTAT
>JAJRXE010000214.1 GCA_024276455.1 Calditrichota bacterium | reverse complement strand
TTAATTCTTCTACATTTTTACTGAAGGTGATCGCTGCCAATTTCACACCCTCCGAAAGAGTTAAGTAAGGATGAAACATCTCCTTGAGTTGCTCGACGGTAATGCGAAACTTAATTGCCAGAGCAATTTCCATGAGCAGTTCGCCGCCCTCAGGTGCCAGGATACGAGCACCGAGCAGTCGATCGCTATTTTTGTCGCGCAGGAGTTTAATGAACCCCCGAGTATCACGGGCTGCCAATGCTCGGGGGACATGCTTCAATTCCAGCGTAGCGACTTCGTATTCCAGTCCTTCTGCCGCTGCCTGCCGTTCATTTAAGCCCACTCCGGCCACCTGGGGATCGGTAAAAATCACCCCCGGCAAGGCCGTGTAATCAACCTTCTGTTTTGCAGGTGAAAGGGCATTTCTGGCAGCTAACTTGCCTTCATAAGCGGCCGTGTAAACAAACATATGCCCGCCAATTACGTCTCCCGCCGCAAATATTCCGGGGAGGTTGGTCTGAAGATATGCATCCACCGGTATGCATCCTTTTTCGTTCACCCGAACCCCGACTTTTTCCAATCCCAGACCGTCGGTATTCGCTTGCCGTCCGGTGGCAAACAGAATGTGCCGGGCACGGAATTGCCTTTCTTCTCCCCCGACTCTGGCGAAGACCTCGACTTCCTTCTGCTTTTGCTGGACCCGGAGCAGCGTGGTGCCGGTAACAATTTCGATTCCCTCCGCTTGCAAATATTGGGCTAACGATTGGGATATGTCCGGATCTTCCTCTGGCAAGATCCGTTCCGAACGCTGCAGGATGGTCACCTTGCTACCCAGTCGGGTAAACATCTGGGCAGTTTCCAGAGCGATGTAGCGGCCGCCCACCACGATGAGCGTTTCCGGCAATTCTTCTAATTCAAAAGCAGTTTCGTTGGTCAGGTATTCCACCTTGTGCAAACCGGCAACCTCCGGTAGCGCCGGACGCGCGCCGGTGGCAATCAGAATGACGTCTCCGGAAATGGTTTCACCGTTCACCGCTACGGCTTTGGAAGAGATCAGGGTCGCCCGCCCTTTCACCAGACGGAAATCCTTCCGGCCGGCCACCACATCGAGGTATTTTTCCTGGCGGAGCTTCTCCACCAGATTCCGCTTTTGCTCTATTACCGCCCGGAAATCCGCCAGACGTCCGGTGGTTTCAATTCCCGCAAAAGGAGATTTCCGAGCCCGATGCAGCGTTTCGGCGGCACGAATCAGATTTTTGGAGGGAACGCAGCCCACATTGACACAGGTGCCCCCAATGGGCAATCCAACATTGATCATGGTTACCTTCGCTCCCAGCTCCTGCGCCTGAATGGTGGCTGCAAAGGCGGCCGAACCGCCGCCTACGACGATTAGATGCGCTTTGTGGCCCTTGTTGCTGGTAATTTCGTGGTAATCGGTTACCCGATAATGACCGCTGCCAGCGACAATCTCAGTAATTTCCTCCAGAGAAATTTTCCGGTCATCAAAGGTCACAACAGCCTGGTGGCGCCGGTGACTGACTTTGGACGAAACCACGCCGGTTACCGTCAACGCCCTTTCGATGCTGAGAGCGCAATGCGGGCAGGTCATTCCGGAAATTTGCAGTTCCACGGTTCGTAAGGTCATTTTATTCTTTCCTTTCTCTTGGTAAGCAGAGCGTTTCATTTTGCTAATAATCGCGATGGGAAACCGATCCGGGTAGCGGCCTCTTCCAGGCGAAGCGGATCAACTTTTTTCGGATCGTATGTGACTACTGCCCGGTGGTCTTCCAGATTCACTTGGACCTGCACAACGCCTTCCAATTGGCTTAAGCCCTTTTGTACGGCAACCTGGCAGGTGGCACAGGTTAGATTCGCCACTTCCAGCACGGCTTCCCGAAAGTCTGTCGTTACAGCCGGTAAGGCGCAATCCGCACATCCGGTCGAATCCGCCGTCCCCATCACCTGAGCGGATTCGACCTTCCAGGTAGAAAATCCGGAGGCGACATAGGGAACCGCGAAGAGGATTGCCACCAACCCGGTCACCATCCAGAGCAATATCTTATTCAGCCGAACGGAACGGGGATTGGCACAAAAACTTCCCGGTTCGCACTCTTCGGTTCTGGGTTGGCGGTAGACCCGGTAAAATGCGTAAGCCAGAAAAAACACGGTAGCCACCATGAAAAACGGTCGATAGGGTTCCAGTGCGGTTAGACTGCCAATCCAGGCGCCTCCCACCCCCAATGCCAGTAGTAGAAATGGCCCCACACAGCAGATCGATGCGACTACCGCTGCCACCACCGCCGCCGTAAGAGAACGACGAGATGCTGTTTCCGCTTTCAAAACCATTCACTCCTTTTCACTTAATCCTCCTTGTATTAATTAGACGTTCTGTACTGTAGTACGGAGTTTCAAAATTCCCAAAAAATTTTTGGAGAAAAGAAAAAATCCTAATTCCACGCAATCTGGTTGATTGGAGAACTGTTTTTCAAACTTTCCAAATGGGTATCTTCCGCTTGCTCATTCGATTTTCTAACCCCCAAAATCTCTTTTACCTCTGAATGATTGTGAATTTGCCGGGATTCGGAAGAAATATTTGTAAAATATTATTCACGCAACAAAATTTTGTAACATTTCGTAACATATGTTTTTATATTCCCAATACCACACCAAATGAGAAGGAGGAGGCTCGATGCACCAGATTAACCAACAATTCTTTCCAAAAAGGAAGTTAATAATTTCGGGCATTTCTGGAGTCTTATTTTTACTCTGGTTCATTTTACCCTTATTCGCCCAGGAAACAAAATGGACTCCGGCGTTGCAAATGCAGACCCGTTCGGTGGGCAATGTGCGGGTATCTCCGGACGGCCAGCGGGTGGTGTACACGGTTACAAAAGCCGTTATGACGGAGGAAAAAAGTGAATATTTGACCCACATCTGGATGGCCAGCACGGATGGAAAAATGAATTTCCAGTTCACTTTCGGGGAGAAATCCTGCAGCAATCCTCAATGGTCTCCGGACGGGCGGTGGATTGCTTTTACTTCTGCGCGAAGCGGTAAAAATAATCTTTACCGCATCCGGGCTATCGGAGGCGAAGCGGAACGATTGACCGATGTCAAAACCGGAGTGGGAAATTTTAAGTGGTCCCCGGATGGGAAGCGCATTGCGTTTGTAATGAGCGAACCGCCCAGCGAAGAGGAAGAAAAACGTCAGAAGAGTAAAGACGATGCCCGGGTGCTGGACGAAGACCTCAAAATGAACCACCTCTGGCTGGTGACGCTGGAAAAAGATTCCAGCGGGAAATACCCCCTGAAACAACTCACCAAGGGGAAGGATTTCAGTGTGGGAGGCCGTTTTTCCGGCGGATTTGACTGGTCGCCGGACGGAAAAGAGATTGTGTTTGCTCACACCCCCACTCCCAAAATCAACGACTGGCCCCTGGCAGATCTCTCCATTGTTAACGTAGAAACGGGCGAGATTCGTCCCCTGGTCCGGACCGAGGCGGCGGAAGCGACTCCTTTCTACTCCCCGGACGGCCGGTGGATCGCCTATGTTGCATCGGACATTCCGCCCCGCTGGGCATTTGCTTCCACCGTCCACATTATTCCCGCTGCCGGCGGCGAGCCACGAGCGCTGGCCAACACTTACGACCGCAACCCCACCATCATCGGCTGGTCGAAAGACGGGAAATTCCTCTTTGTCACCGAAACCCGCCACACCCTGTCACGAATTATGAAATTACCGGTGAACGGAAAGCCCTACCAGGACTGGGACAATGGGCAGTGGCTCATTGGCAGCGTGAATCTGAATCGCGGCGGCACCTATCTGGGTTTTACCCTGCAGAACCTCTCCGCTCCTCCGGAGGCGTTCGTCAGCAAAACAAAGAAATTCGAACCGTTCCAGATTTCTCATGCCAACAAGGACATGCTGGTCCATCCGATCCCCAGAACCGAAGTCATTCGCTGGAAATCGGTGGACGACTTTGAAATCGAGGGGCTGCTCACCTACCCCACCGATTACCAGCCCGGGAAAAAATACCCTCTTCTCCTGGTTATTCACGGCGGTCCGGCCGGGGTGTTTCGGCAGAATTACCTGGGCACCCGCTACGTTTACCCAATAGCTTCTTTTGCGGAGGAAGGCTATTTCGTACTGCGCTGCAACATTCGCGGTTCCTCCGGGTACGGGCAGGATTTCCGCTATGCCAACTATAAAGATTGGGGCGGAAAGGATTTTCAGGATCTGATGAACGGGGTGGACTACGTAATTAATCAGGGACTGGCTGATCCGGAACGGCTGGGCGTAATGGGGTGGAGCTACGGCGGTTACATGACCTCCACGGTCATTACGAAAACCAAACGCTTCAAAGCGGCCTCCGTGGGTGCGGGGGTAACCGACCTGGTCAGTTTCACCGGCACGGCGGACATCCCCAGCTTCCTGCCCGACTATTTCGGAGCGGAATTCTGGGACGATCTGGACATTTACCTTTCGCACTCCGCCATCTTCAATATTAAAGGAGTCAGCACGCCCACCCTTATTCAGCACGGAGAGAAAGACGAGCGGGTTCCCCTGGGGCAGGGACTGGAACTTTACAATGCGCTGAAACGGCAGGGTGTGCCGGTAAAAATGGTGATTTATCCGCGCACGCCCCACGGTCCCCGGGAACCCAAACTGTATCTGGACGTGATGAAACGAAATATCGAATGGTTCGGGAAGTGGATTTTAAAGAAAGAAAGCGAAAAGTAATTCTTTGAACCCCGGATGCCTCGTCCGGGGTTTTTCTTTGGGACCCCAAATTATTATTCCGCTTTTTGGAATTAAGTTTCCAGTGATTACATTTCGTCTTGCCACCATCTGGGTAGAAAGAGGGAGTTTAACAAGCAAAACCAAACATATTTAAACAGGGAGTGCAAAAATATGAATCGCCTGACTTTGCTGGTCACGCTGATTTTACTAATTTCTGTCGCGAACGGTTTTGGGTGTACCACCGCCATTATTTCCGGGCGAGCCACCCCGGACGGGCATCCCCTGCTTTACAAACACCGCGATTCCGACCATTTCCAGAATGCTATTCGTTACTTCACCGACGGTACGTTCAATTATCTGGGATTGGTTAATGCGGATGACACGGAAGGCAAGGAAGTGTGGGCCGGAGTCAACAGCGCCGGATTTGCCATCATGAATGCCGCGTCGTACAACCTGAAAGCCCGGGACGACAGCACCGAACTGGCCGATCAGGAAGGCGTGCTCATGAAACTGGCCCTGCAGAAATGCCGCACCTTAAAAGATTTCGAAACGCTTCTGGATACCCTTCCCAAACCTCTGGGAGTGGAGTCCAATTTCGGGGTCATCGACGCCTACGGGGGCGCCGCCTATTATGAAACCGACAACTGGGGTTACCACAAACTGGATGTGAACGACCCTGCGGTGGCGCCGTTTGGCTATTTGATTCACACCAATTACTCTTTTCACGGCCGCGCCGAGGACGGATACGGGTACATCCGCTACCAGACGGCTGAACAGCTCTTCCAGCAGGCGGTGAGCATGCACCAGCTCAACGCGCGCTTCATTCTCCAAAAAGTCAGCCGCAGCTTGCAACACAGCTTAACCGGGGTCAATCTGGCAACCGACCCGCCGGACGAGCAGCAAAATCCCCAATTTGTGTGCTTTCGGGATTTCATCCCCCGCTACAGCTCCGTTTCGGTTGTACTGGTGAGAGGCGTCAAGGCGGGAGAAAATCCTGACCGCACCCTGATGTGGACCATTTTAGGATTTCCCTTAACCTCAGTCAGTTTTCCCCTCTGGCCGGCGGCTGGCAATCAGGTACCAACAATGTTAAGCGCCTCCGAAAGCCACTTTGCGCCCCTCTGCAATGCCGCTCTGCAGTTGAAAGAACGCTGCTTCCCCATAAAACGGGGCTCGGGGAAAAACTACCTGAATCGGACCGCCTTACTGAACCGCCAGGGAAACGGCATCTTACAACAGGTACTATTATTGGAAGACCGCATTTTCCAAGAAACTCGCCGGGAAGAGGCGATACTTTTTCAAAAGAAAAACAGGCAGGATGAAATCCAGCGCTTTTACCAGCGGCTCTCCGGAACAATCCGGCAGTTTTATCGGGAAAAATTAAACCTTAAATGGTGATTTCCAAGGAAATTCTTTAACGGGGTCATCCCGCACAGTTTGCATTTGCATTTTACCGGACTTCATTTTATTATTCGTTTGTCGGTAAACAATACGACGGCGCTAACGGGATTAACAAACGGAGGAGCAACGTGGAACACTTCAGCCAGTGGTTCACTGACACATTCGGAACCAATCCGGTGGTGCTGGGATTAATCGGCGGCATTATTATTACCGCCATGAACTCCGTGGGAGCACTGCTGGTTCTGTTTTTTTCCAACGTTTCGCAAAAAATGCTGGACGCCATGTTGGGTTTTGCCGCCGGAATCATGTTGACGGCCAGCTTTACCAGCTTAATTTTACCCGGCATTGAGTACGGTAGCATCTACTCGGTCATGGTCGGCATCGTCATTGGAGTGGCGTTTTTGGATCTGGCCGATCATTTTATTCCCCACATGCATTTCATCATGGGCGAAGAAGGGGGGCACACCAAACGATTGAAGGCAGTGTGGCTCTTTATTATCGCCATCACCCTTCACAACATGCCGGAAGGCCTGGCGGTAGGGGTGGGCTTTGGTTCCGGCAATATAAAAGATGCGGTCATCCTGATGCTGGCCATTGGCTTTCAAAATATTCCGGAAGGATTGGCGGTTTCCATTTCTTCTCTGCATGCGGGAATGGGAAAGCGTTTCTACGCCAGTTTTGTCGGGATTCGTGCCGGTTTGGTAGAAATCCCGCTGGCCATTCTGGGCGCCTGGGCGGTCAGTGCCATGAGCGTCATCCTGCCCTATGCCATGGGATTTGCCGCCGGGGCCATGCTCTACGTCATCAGCGACGAAATTATCCCCGAGACGCACCGCAAAGGGCACGAACGCATCGCCACCTTCGGCACCATGCTCGGCATTCTGGTAATGCTGTACCTGGACGTGACACTGGGCTGAAAACGCTCTGTCTGTTTTAACGGAAAAATCAGGAGAGCGGCGCGAAGGGGCTGTTTCTGTAAATGGGGCGCCACCTTGGCGGAAAAAGAAGGGGGGAAATTTGTCCCCCCTCTTTCCGTTAAACCGGATTACGTAAAATAGTTCATCTCAGCCGGAGAATCGGCCGCCGCCATCGAGGAGGGAAAGCCCCTTCTAATCGCGATCTCGTTCAAAGGCTTCCAGAATGGGACAATTGCCGCTGGCGCCGCGGTGATGGCAGGAATCCACCAGATGCTCTAAGGCTTTTTTCATCTGGCGTAACTCCCGCAACTTTCGGTCAATTACCGCGAGTTTTTCCTCCGCAATGTGCCGCACATCTTCGCAACCGGTCTGAGAATCGACCCGCAAATCCAACAACTCTTTGATTTCCCTGAGGGTAAAGCCGTGTTGTTTGGCCATCCCAATGAAGCGCAACCGCTTCACATCTTCTTCGCCGTACAGGCGAAAGCCACCGGAGCTGCGTGGCGGTTCCGGCAACAGCCCCTTGCGCTCGTAAAAGCGCAGAGTTTCCACATTCATTCCGGCGGCGCGGGCCAATTGCCCGCTGGTGTAGTGCTTCATAGGAATTTTGCCTCGTTTCTTTTCCTGTCCGGACTACCGCTGCGAGGGAACAAACCGTTTCTTTTTTCAGCAGAGCTCTTCGAGCAGCGCTGGTTTGGGTATCCTTCAGCGGGAGATCTTCTACTGATCATCATCGTCCGGATCGTTTTCATTCTCCTCGAATTCCTGCAACAGATTGGGGCGGTGCACCGGTATTTGCTGGTTACCCCGGCTCAGAAAAATGTTTTTCATCCAGGCGACCTGGTACAAGTCCAACCGCCGGCTGTGGAGGTTCCGGACGCTTCCCTGTTCCCGCATCTCTTTAATCAACTCCAGATCAAGGTCGGCAATCAGCACCATTTCCGTATTGGGAGTTGCTTCGGCCTTGATGGCGTCGTGAGGGAACGAAAAATCCGAAGGGGTAAACACGGCAGACTGGGAATACTGAATGTCCATGTTTTCTATTTTCGGAATATTGCCCACGCTTCCCGAGATGGCCACGTAACACTCGTTTTCAATGGCCCGGGCCTGAGCGCACCGGCGCACCCGCAGGTAACCGTTTTTCGTGTCCGTCCAATACGGCACCATGATGATATTCACTCCGTTTTCCGCTAACACCCGGGACAGTTCCGGGAATTCGATATCGAAGCAAATTAACACCCCAACTTTTCCCACATCCGTTTCGAAAATTTTCAGTTCGTTTCCACCCTGAAATCCCCAATACTGTTGTTCGTCGGGGGTAATGTGCAATTTGTATTGAACATCCCAGGTGCCATCCCGGCGAAGCAAAAACGCCACATTGTACAATTGCTCCGCCCGGTAAAGAGGCACACTCCCGGCCACCACATTAATGTTGTACGAAATCGCCAGCTGCAAAATCTTCTCCCGAATCTCTTCCGAATGACGGGCCAATTTCCGCATGGCCTCCACGGGAGTTTCCTGATTAAATTGAGCCATCAGGGGAGCATTGAACAATTCCGGGAAAAGAATAATGTCTGCGTTGTACCCCGACACCGTATCGATGAAAAATTCCACCTGATCCAGGAATTCCTGTACCGAGGTAAAAATTCGCATCTGCCATTGCACCACTCCCAGGCGTACTGTAGTCTTTTTCCCGCCGATTAAACGGGTTTTCTCTTCGTAATAAATATTGTTCCATTCCAACAAAACCGCGTGAGAAGCCGATTTGGAATCACCGGGAAGGTAATTGGGCAACAACTGCTTAATATAAAAATCGTTGTTGAGTTGAAAGGTGAGCACCGGATCGTGGATTTCCTGGTTTTTTACTTTTTGAATGTACTTCTGAGGAGTCATTCTTCCTTCGTACTTATGGTAACCGGGAATACGTCCTCCGATTAAAATCCCCTTCAGGTTGAGTTTCTCACAGATTTCTTTCCGGGCATCGTAGAGGCGTCTTCCCAGCCGCAAATCGCGGTACTCGGGATCCACAAAAAGGTCGATTCCGTACAGGTAGTCGCCATTGGGATCGTGTCGATCCATTAAGCGTTTGCCAATCACATCTTCGTAAGTGTGGTCATGATTGTATTTTTCGTACGAAACGATGATGGAAAGCGCCGCCGCGACCACCTGCCCCTTGTCTTCGATACAGATTTGCCCCTCCGGGAACAACGCTAACATGCGCAGATAGTCTTCCCGACGCCAGGCACCCATGGTGGGATAAACCTTATTCATAATGCGTTTAACATCCGGATAATCGTCTTCCCGCAAATTCCGCAATTTGATCTGGTAGGTTTTCCCATCCGATCCAGCCATGTAAAACGTCCTTTCTTTTCTGCTAATTTAAACAAATTTCATCCCATCCCCTAACAAAGTTTTCGGGGGCACTGCAACTGCCGTTCTCTTTTTTACCCGCTCTGGGTAGCCAAATACGCTTAAGGAATGTAGCCGTGCTCCAGATTCAACAGGGAATCGCGGTCGTCGAACTGGCGATTCCAGGCATGGTCGATGGCGTACACCAGCCCCACCTGAAAACGCACCTGGTTTTCACCGTAGAGATTCTTCAAATCGCCGCTGAATTGCTTGTACTGCACCTGCAGCGCCACATCGAAATTGTCGCCCAGCCGGTAAAAGGTGTTCCCTACCAACTGGAACTGACTGGAGGCGGTCTTCAGATCCGGGAATGTTTTGTAACCAGCCGAAACGGCAATTTGCAGCGCCGGCCGTTCCAATTTCCGGTACAGATAACGCAAACTGGCCAAACCCGCGAAGGATCTTGCCCGGGTTAATTCAGCGTACTCTTTTACGGCCGTAATCTCATCGAATCCGAAATTGTAAATAACCTGGGCGCGAAAATCCCAGAAATAGACCGGATCCGGCCGAAGGTTCAAAATAGTGGACACGACTACATTTTTCAGGGCGCGATCCCACTGACCGGAATAACCCGGCCGATCGGTCAAAAAGTTATTAAATCCGATCCCAATCTGCTGCAGAAACGGACGATTCCAGAGCTGGGTCCGCGGCACCCGGTACTGGAGAGAGAACCCGATGGCGTTCAAACTGAAATCGGTTTCCGAGGTTTCCGGTGGAATGGGCGTTTCGGTAAAATGCTCCCCGTGGATGCGTACCCAGTACCGTTGTTTGAACACATGGGCGTATTCCGCCACATTTCCGTACTGGTTGTCCTCGCTGTTCTGCCCGTTGGAAAAAGGATTCAGCACATCCGTGAAAGGCAGGGCGTCATCGTCGCGCAGGGTGGGAAATTCAATGAGCGAGCTGCGCACCCGCGACCGCCCCAGCTTAATGATGTTGGTGCGATCTTCCAGTTTGACAAAGGTCTGGTGAAAGAACAACTGTCCCAGATCCGAATCGGCGTCCGGGAACTGAAACCCGATCACCAGTTGTCCGCGGAATTTGTTGTACATCTTCTGGCGAAACCCCACCAGCAACCCGGAATCGGAAAAATCGTTCACCGCCGAGGTGGCTTTGTGATTGGCCACGTCGGTGTTAAAGGAGACCACTCCTCGCGCGCCGATCTGAAATTCCGGGGTGACCTGAGCCCAGGCCCGCTGCGATAAAACAATCAGACCGAAAGCCAACACCCAAAGAAAAATCTTTATTGATTTCATGTTATTCTCCTAAGCTTGTTTGATTACAGGATCTTCCGTTTTTCTTGCCCTTCCGATTCCCCGGAGGAACTATTCATCCAGAGCCACGATGGGTAAATTGGGTAATCCCATTTTTCTGGCCATCATGTTCAGCTCGGTTTCCTCAGCCGGGAGGTCTTCGTACACCAGGGCCAACAAATTCCCGCCCGGGTAGAGTCCATTGTTGGTTACCCGCCGGGTGTCGTGATCGTGAAAGGTCCAGATGCCCCGATTTTTCCCTTCGATGATGATGTCCAGGGTTTTACCGGGACTCAACCGCAGGGTATTCCGTTGCCAGGGTTGCGGTACCGGCAAACCGTCGTCGCACACCTGCCAGAAGTCGTGTCCGTGCAAATGGAGGTAATGTTCCTCCGTCCCGGCATTGATCAGCCGCAGCCGGATGTTCTCACCGGTTTTAATGTAAATATTGGGCGTCATGGGGTACGATTTGCCGTTCACGGTGAACCAATTCGGCTGAGGCAATTCGGCCCGGGAACGCCGACTGATCACATAGGGCGGTAAATAGCCATCTTTCACCGCCTGAACAAATTCCTCTTTGGTGTTAAACACCGCAAATCGTCTCTTGTCGAAACGGCCATTTTTCATCAAATACATTCGTTCTTTCATCCGTTCTAACATGGAATTAAGTTCATTGCGGATGAAATTGCTGTCGTGAGCAGAATAAATCAGGGTGTACTCCCGCTGATAAGGGAAACGCTTCCGAATGGGATCATCCGGTTCTTCCACAATCAAACTGCCGTACATTCCGGACTGCATGTGCAGCAAAGTTCCCCAATGGCAATGGTAAAAATGGGTCCCCTGGGGTTCGGCTTCAAACTCGTAAACGAATTCCTGTCCCGGCATCACTGGCATCTGGGTTACATAGGGCACCCCGTCCATGCGCCAGGGCACATGCATGCCGTGCCAGTGAATGGTGTGGTTTAATTCGGTTTTGTTTTTGAAAATCACCCGCACTTTGTCTCCCCGCTTTACCCGAATCTCCGGTCCGGGAACTTGATTGTTAAACGCCAGGGTATGAAACTTAAACCCCGGAACAACTTCTTGCTGGTAAATATCGACGAACAAGCGAAAGACTTTGACTTCCCCGTCCATTTCCGGCTGGAGGGGCTTGGGAAATCTCCGGGTGTTCGCAGCACGAGCCTCCGGGGCCAGCAAACTGGCCGGGAACAGTGCCGCAGCGGATAATAATGATGTTGACTGTAAAAACTCGCGTCTTTTCATGGGATTCTCCTGTGAATTTAACCCAATGTGTTTAACGGCCTACATATTTTGTCGTAAAACAGGCCAATTTCACCGCTTAGAATTGTTTTACAAAGAATATCGCCATCTTAAAACCGTTTAAAAGAGACCTTTGAATAAATCACTTAACTGCGAAAACGTTAAAAAGCGAGGGCAAAGGAGCATAAAGGCATCGGGACATAAAACATAAATAAGCGATATTCGATTTTTGATTTTTGATCTCGGATATTCGATTGAACCCCTAAGTCCTGGCGGTTCACTTTTCAGAGTTCTCTAAAAAAGAAAAGCCAGGAAGCGAAACCACCTCCTGGCTCTTCCCTGAGAAACCTCTTTCCAACTGTTTCCCAGGAGTCAATTTAGTCATTTCGTCGGAAAGAGTCAATTACATCATGCTACCCATCATCTTGCATTTGCCGATGGTGCTGTCAAATTGTTCTCTTTGCTGCATGGAGAGCAAGCTGCGCATTTTGTTGGCCACCTCGTAAGCATTTACTTTGATGGTCACTTTCACATCGTAGTAAGAAGAAAGCATTTTCTTCACCTCGCTGGCAGAAGCGTTCTTATCCAGAAGCATTCCCAGATCGATGCTTTTCTTTTCCAGACTGGCTTTCCAATCGGCCAATTTCTTCAAAAAATCCGCCCGGAGCTGTTTTAACTTGCTCACCTGATCGTCGGTCAAATTTAACTTGGTCTGCAGATCCGGCAGGTGTTTTACCGTGTGCATGTATTTGTGCATGGGATCTTTCATGCCCATCATGGACATACCGCCCATCATTCCCTTATGGCCCATCATGCCGCCTTGCTTCATTCCCTTGCCGCCCATCATACCGCACTGTTTTTTACTCTTGCCGCCCATCATCATTCCTTTACCACCCATCATTCCGCCGGACATCATGCCCGCGCCAGCTGCGCTGTCGGCCTGGACGGTTTGCGCCTGAGCCGGATGGTGAGCCGGATTCTCCTGGGATATCCCGGGCATGGCAAACAGGGCTAATACAAACATACTCATCACTACCGTGAATAATTTCATGACTTCCTCCAATTGGTTATTTGTTTGATTATTTTCATGTTGTCTTTAATAGTTCAACAACCATGCCAACCTGCAGCTTGAACATCTATTTTGCTGTTATTTAAGGGGTTAGCAAACAAGTTTTCCGGTAAATGAAGTTAACCAGAGTTAGACAATATTCTTCAAATTTGGGGAATGACTGTAGAATATTCTTCAACACTTTTCGAAAAGAATGCTGGGTAGGGAAAGCAGAGCGGCAGATTCACGGGCGGGCAACAATGAGTTTGACAATATCTCCCCCAAGATTCATCTCCTTTTCCACGGAGAAGCCGGCCCGGGTAATATTTTGCACGGTGCGGCGGTTGATGTTGGCGCCGAAAATTCGCACCACCAGCGGATTCAAGGCATTAAAAAGAAATTTCAGGAAAGGATTTCCGGGCAGGACGTGTTCCAGGAAAAGCACCTGCCCGTCCGGTTGCACAACTCGCCGGAGTTCCCGCAATCCCTGGAGAGGATCGGAAACAGAACAAAAAACGAATGTAACCACCACATTCTCGAAAGAATGGTCCAGAAAGGTCAGTTCCTCCGCATTCATCACCGCAAAAGCCGGCCGGGGGATCGAGAGAGTTTTTTTGCGGGCAATGTCAATCATGCGGCGACTGATATCCACGGCAACCAGCGGTGTTTCCGGGGGATAATACGGCAGATTTTTTCCCGTTCCCACGCCCAATTCCAGTGTTTGCCCCGGCTTCAGGTACGAGAACAATTCTTTCCGCCAGCGCACCATGGTCAGTTTCTCCGGCAAAAATTCCATCAGATCGAAAAAGGGGGCAATCCGGCTGTAGCGTTCTTTTTCGGGATTTCCCGTATTCTTCTTTTTCATGACCACCTCGTTTCCGCCTCCGTTTACGATAATAAAATTTTCCAGCTCAATAGGGTGAATACCGCCATGGTACTCCAGAACAATATGCGGGGGAAACGCCCCACTCCCCGATAATAGAGTCTGTAAAGGGGCCCCGCCTGAAAACGCACATACAATTCCGCCAGCAGTTCCCAGAACGCATGAATCCCAAGTAAAATCATCCCTAATTCCAGGAGGGAAACAGGTTTCTGGTGGTAAATCCAGAGACCCATGCCGAGAGAATAAAGGAAAATTCCCGGCAAGGTTTGCAAATGTCCCAGCTCATGCAAGATGCTCAACCGTCGGCAAAAGTCGTTTCGCATTCCGCGGCGCAGCAACCAGTTCACCACCGGCGGGTGAGGCATGATAAACTTTCCCAATCCGGCTCTGTGGAAAGAACGATTTCTAATTTCGATAACGGCGATGATTCCGTACCAGGTGCGAATGCGAACGGCTTCCATCACTTTTCTCGATTTTCTGGGGCCGGGGAATCTGAAATACTCGCCCCGTTTTTCTCTTTCATCTTGAGCTGATTCAAATACTTTCGCACTGCAATGGCGGCTTTTGCTCCTTCTCCCGAGGCAATGATGATTCGTTTTCCGAAGGCATCGGTCACGTCTCCCGCCGCAAAAATTCCCGGATGGGTGGTGGAACAATCGGGTCCGATTTTTATTTCGCCCCGCTCGTTCAACTCCACCAACCCCGCCACCAGACCGGAATTGGGGTAAAATCCGATTTCCACAAAGATACCGCTGACGTCAAGCTGGCGAACCGTCTGATGGTCGATGCTTTTAATCCGGACAAACTCCACCCGGTCGGTCCCGCCAATTTCTTCTATCTGATGTTTTTCGAAAATTTCCACCTTGGGCAACTGCATGATTTTTAAAATTTCTTCCGTATCGGCCGTTAACGGCGTCAGGGAAACCACATATACCTTGCGGCAGGTTGTGCTCAATTCTGTGACCGCCTGGGTGGCGGAGTTTCCACCCCCGGCCACCACCACATCCTGTCCGGCAAACAACGGGGCATCCTGTACCACGCTGTAGCAAACGCCTCGCCGCTGAAATTTTTCTTCCCCCGGCACATTCAAATGGTTGCGACTCATTCCGGTGGCAATAATAAGCGCCCTGGCCCGATAAATTTTACCGTTGTCCAGATACACACTCAGATACGAATTCGAGCGGGTCACCTTATTCACAGTGGCAATTTGATGTGCTATATAGTTCTTGTGTAACAACTGGTTCTGGAACTTTTCCTTCAATTCCGGACCGGTAATAAAATCGAATCCCATGTAGTTTTTAATTTTAGTGCTGTCCACCGCCTGCCCGCCCAGGCTCTGGGCGATAAGGAGGGTATCCAGCCGAAAAATAGAGGCGTACACGCCGGCGGTCAGTGCCGCCGGTCCCCCTCCAACGATAATGAGATCGAACACATAGTTGGAAAGATATTTTTCTCTGGAATGCTGAAACGCCTCCAAACAGCCCTGGGAACAAAAAAAGTACCGTTTGTTTTCCACATCCACGAAATAAGGGGTATCTTCCACAATCATGTTACAAACAGGGTCACGTGCCATTTTTTCTCATTCTTTCGATATTTACGTTATGTTTATGTCCATTAGAACCAGAATCGGCCCTTTTTAAACCCGATCAGAGGGGTTATTTACCGTGCTCCGGGCATTTCGGTTTATTTCCCGGTCTGACTTTCGGGAACACGGTAAAAGCCTGTTATGCTTTCACCAGATAATTCCGCATCATGCC
>JAJRXE010000213.1 GCA_024276455.1 Calditrichota bacterium | reverse complement strand
TTTAATAACGGTCTGTTCCACGCCGCCGTTAATGGTGTTGGGATGTATGTAGCCTTCCCGCTTTTCGGTGGTTTCCGGAGACATGGTGTGTCGCGGCAAGCGAGCGATGATGTCAGCGGCAATTTTGACGGCGTTTTCCATCTTCCCTTTGGCGTAGCCCGGATGAATGTTCACCCCGTTCAGCGTCATGGTTACGGTGTCGGCGCAAAAGGTCTCGTCCTCAATTTCTCCGGCGGTTTCCCCGTCGATGGTGTAGGCGTATTTGGCGCCAAATTGCTTTACATCGAAAAACTTGGTGCCGGTCCCCACTTCTTCGTCCACGGTAAACGCCACCCGGATTTTACCGTGTTTAATTTCCGGGTGCTGAATCAAATATTCCAGCGCGGTCATAATTTCCGCCACCCCGGCTTTATTATCGGCGCCCAGCAGGGTGGTGCCGTCGGTGGTAATAATGTCGTGCCCCAGGCAGTTCTGCAGGGCCGGATCGGTTTCCGGTTTAATCACCTGGCTGGGATCTTTAGGCAGAACAATTTCTCCCCCCTGGTAATTCTTGTGAATAATCGGATTCACATTGGCGCCGCTAACATCCGGCGAGGTGTCCACATGGGCAATAAAACCAATCGTGGGCACCTTTTTGTCCTGTTCTGGCGGAAGATTCGAAGGCAGGGTGGCAAATACGTAACCGTGCTCGGTGAGCTCCACTTCTTGCAGTCCCAGTTCCTTCAGCTGCTCCACCAGCAGACGCGAAAGGTCGAGTTGCTTTTTGGTGCTGGGATACGTCTGGGAATTTTCATCCGATTGGGTGTCGATTTTCACGTATTGTAAAAAACGGTTTAACAAACGTTCGGTGGGAATGTCCATGAAATGTCCTCCTCTTTTTTAAAATCGATTTCGGATTGGAAAAATAATACCTCCCCGGGAGAGAAAAAAGTCTTTTTCCGAAATGCCTGACGTTTTAAATTATCTTCAAGATGAAACATCCGGGGAAGGGATTCCGTAAATAAAGAAAAGCGAACTGAGGGGGAAGAGGCATGGACCTTCTGGTAGCAATTTTCGTCGTGTTAACCGTGATTGTCGGGGTGAAGTTGTTGGTCTGGTTCCTGAAGGCAGGGGTTTTCCTGGTGTTGTTGCCGGTTAAACTGTTTGTGGGACTCTTGTTGGCGGTGGTATTCTTGTTGGTGGTGCCGCTGGCGGTGGTTCCGGCCTTCTTGAGCTTGCTGTTTGTTTTTGCTCCGGTGCTGTTGATTGGTCTGGGCGTTTACCTGATTGTGAAATACGCTTAACGGACGGGGTGATTTTCGGAGGCTGCTCCGGAGAGAAAAAAGCGTTCCCGAATTTCCTGCACCACTTTGTCCGCTGCCTGCCGGACTGCCGGAGTAAGTCCGTCACCCCGTTCGATGCGAGCAGGCTGAACGCCAATGAGCCAGACCTCCGCTTTCTGAAAATCGGGATTAATCTTTTCCAACAACTGAACAGAACCCACCGCCGAGAGTTGGTGGGCCGCTTTGTTTTCTCCTTCCAGAGCCAATATTTCCGGCTTGGTGAAATGGTAGATTGTACCCGGAGTCTGCCCACCGTCCACAGCGTCCAGAAAAATAATGAGATCGTGACGGTTGAAAAAAGAAAGCATTTTCAACATATCGGTGCCGCAATCGGCCAGGGTAACGGTTGCCGGTGGCGAGGACTTTGCCAGACGTTCCAGCATGTAAATTCCCACGCCTTCGTCTCGTAAAAGGGGGTTGCCAAGTCCGATAATCAAAATATTCCGGTAACGATTCTTCAACTTTCTTCCCGATTGGTTTGTATTGGTAACCGATGAATCCGGCCGATGAAGTCGGCCAGCAGGGCGACCCGGCGTTGCACGGGTGCGCTGAGGGGAGCGCCCAGAGCGGTGGCGGCGGGCTGGATTCCCAGTAGAAAATCCTCCGCCGGACGACTCGCCTGCAAATAGCGAAAGACCACTGTCAGGGAAAAATTGTGGGTCGAAATGGCAAACTGTTCGATTTCCTCCGGTCGAAAAATTCGAAACTCGCCCGGTTTTGCGCCAAAATGTACAATGTCGATCCACAATCTTACCGTGTGGGGAATACGGGCAATCCGCTCGAGGTAATTCTCTGGATTGGCGTAAACCAGCAGGGTGGGAGAGTAGCCCGATTGGGCAATCCGGCGAACCAGCGCCACCCCGGCGGCATCGTCTCCCCGGAGCTCGTTGCCGATTCCGAGAATGAGCGGACGCTGGAGCAGGATTTTTCTCAAAGTTTCAAAAGCGGCGTCCGGTTTTTCCATATCCTCGGTTTTCCTTCTGCAATGCTGGCCTTTTGGCACAGCGAGACAATGTGAACCGTCTGACCGGGTGAAATTGATTTCGGCATTCTCCATCCGGCCATCTTTGCATGGAACCCCGGAGCTTGGGGGTAAGATGCGCAATCGCAGGGTTCTATTTTATTGTCCACCATTTGTCCCACTGCACCCAGATGCTCAGGTAAAAACTCACTTCCGTTTTGCTCTGGCCTTCCACATGTTGGTAATTGTCGAACCGGTTCCAGGCCAGGCTGGCGCTCACATTCGCCAGACGGTGCGGCCGAAAAAACACCTCCAGGCCCAGTTGAAGATGCTTTTCCACAATACCCCAGGGGAAGGGTTCGTGGTAGCCTTCTTCCACGGTGTAATTCAGATAGTCGGTGTTGAATTCCCCCTGAACGGTGCCTTCGCCCTTGCGAATGATCCGACTGATGAGCCGGGTTTTCAGAACCGGAAGCCACCATTTTTCCAGGTTGAAATGGGCCAGCTTGAAATCGTTGCCCAGGTAGTACCCAATCACTTCGTTGCGGTGCAGGTATTTTTCCCAGTCGTACACCGGGGCGTTGTAGGTGCGGTTGCGTACCTGCACATATTCCGCGTTGAAGAGGCTACCGGTCCAGCGGAAAGGATTCCCCCAATTGAAGCCCATGAGCAGGCCGATTTCGTTGGGTTCCAGGTCGCCGGGCGTTTCGTTGTCGATCTGCAGGTCGTCAATGAGCAGTTCTCCGTAAAAATTGACGCGGTGGGGGAAATAGAGATCCCAGTCCAGGGTGTAGAACAGATTGGCTGCCGTGTACGGTCCATTGGCGTTGTAGCCGTAATAGTTCCCAATGGGATTCAGATAGCCTAGCTCCCAGGTGCTGGCGGGACCTCCGTACAGGACCTGTTCGGTAAAGGCGATTAAATAGCGGTCCCGGTAGTTGAATGCCAACCGATGACCGTTCAGGTAGCGATTGGCGGTGGTGGCAAACTGCTGCAGGGTGGAGTCTGTTACGCTGCGGCGATTCAGCTGAATTCCCCAAAAGCTAAACGAGAGGTATTTGCTTTTCAAGCGCACCAGGTACAGATCGAAGGGGCGGCTGTTGTCGCTGAGGAGCAGTTGCCCGCTGCGCCCGGGACCCAGCTGCATGAAGTCCCGCCCGAATTTGACCTGCAACCAGCGGTTCTGATATTGTAGGTAACCCTGTTCCACATAACTGTACAGATTGCGGAATTCCTTGCCCACATATCGCTCGTTCTTGCGATTAAAGAAGCGCCCGTTTAGCAGGGCGGAAAAATTGCGGTTCCATTTTACACTCAATAAGGGATGAAAGTCGTAACCGAGCTCCTTCTGGTAGTCGGGACGATCTTTTTGCCAGTTGAAGAGCGAAAAGATCCCGGCTTTGACCTGCGGTTTGGGAAGCGGCTCCAGAATTTTTTCGCCTACTTGCTGCAGCAAATCCTTCCCGGCTTCCCATTGCCAGATTTCGGGACGAAATTCCGTCTGCAATATTCGCAGCATGCCCTGAATAATGGGGTCCGGAGAGGTTACCTCACTCAGGGCACCTGCCACCGCCGAACGCTGCACCGGCCGGTGGGTAATGTCCAGACCGGGAAGGTAACCGGCGCTTTTCAAATAGTCCAGGTATTGCCAGCTCCAGTGGTAAGGCGGGAGCGATTCCTGAGACAGCGCCCCCGAGCTCCAGATCAGGAGTATTCCCAGCAGCAGAATACGTTTCATTCCGTCTCCGTCTTTTCCCTAATATTAGGATTTTTAAACGGTTAAGTAAAGCAAAATTTTGGGAAGTTACTCATCGCTCGCAAGGAATTTTGTCTTCGGATTTTCTCCCATGCGGAGGGGGGCGGACAAATGCGTTCTCCTTTCCAATTTTGACATCGCTACCCGGAATTTCCTCCGCGTGAGTCTCTGCGCTGAATTCGCCTTCCCGGTGGCTGACCACCTGCGAATTCAATTTGTTTTTTGGGTAGAATGTGTTAATTTTAGTAGCTGAGTGAGAATGGAGAGCACGGAATCGTCATGGGTGAATACCGTTTGTTAGACCACACCGCCGATGTGGCGCTCCGCGTTTGCGGCGAAAATCTGGAAGATCTGTTTGCGACGGCCGTGGCCGGCTGGCGTTACGTAACCCTGGAAGAGTCTCCGGTGGACGATCTGGGAGAGAAGAACTTTCAGGTAAGGGGGGCTTCTCCGGAGGAGTTGCTGGTGAATTTCCTGAGTGAAATCAATTTTACCTTCCATGTGGGCAAGTGGGTGCCGGCGCGGGTTCTGGAGATTCAGTTACAGCAGGAAGGAGCGTTGTGGGAGGTGACCGCCCGGGTAGGCGGGGAGTATTTCCGTCCCGACAAACACGAGATTTTTACCGAGATTAAAGCGGTCACGTTTCACCAGTTGAACATTGAGAAAACAGCGGAAGGCTACTGCACCAATCTGGTGTTCGACACCTGAGAAAAATCTTTGGGAACCTGAGAACGCCGGAAGGCGGTAAATTGATGGGGGTCAAAACAAAAGGGGGGAAACAATGAAGATTCATGGTTACGAAATAAATCCGATTCACGATTATTTGTGGGAAATTCCCCGGCAGGGGGGCATGCGGGTACCCGGACGAATTTACACCTCCCGCAAGATGCTGGAAAAGTTTCTGGCAGAAGACGAAAGCATTCGCCAGGTGGTGAATGTGGCCCATCTTCCGGGTATTCAAAAGTACAGCCTGGCCATGCCGGGCATCCACTGGGGGTATGGTTTTCCCATTGGAGGCGTGGCTGCTACCGATGTGGAAGAAGGGGTTATTTCTCCCGGGGGAGTCGGGTACGACATTAACTGTGGGATTCGCCTGGCCCGCACCGGGCTGGAATACCAGGCCATTGCCGGTAAGTTGGAAAAACTGGTCCAAAATTTGTTTCAAAATATTCCCACCGGAGTAGGTTCGTCCGGAGCCATCCAGAAACAATCGGCCAAAGAGATTCGCAAGATTCTGGAGAAAGGTTCGGAATGGGCGGTGGAGCACGGTTTCGGAACGCCCGAAGACCTGGAGTTCACCGAGGAGAACGGCCGAATGTCTCAGGCTAATCCCGAGGCGGTGAGCAAACGGGCAATTGAACGCGGTCTGGATCAGGCGGGAACCCTGGGATCCGGTAACCACTTTCTGGAGATTGATGTGGTGGAGGAAATATTCGATCCCAGGGTTGCCGAAGCGTTCGGATTGTTTCCCGGGCAGGTGGTGCTGCTCATTCATTCCGGTTCGCGCGGACTTGGCTACCAGGTGTGCGACGATTACTTGAAGATCATCATGCAGGCGTCTCACAAGTACGGATTTACCCTGCCGGACCGCCAGTTAACCTGTGCGCCCATTCAATCCAAAGAAGGGCAGGATTACCTGGGTGCCATGGCGGCGGCGGCGAATTTTGCCTGGAATAATCGCCAGATTATCATGGATCTGGCCCGGCGGACGTTTAAACAGACCCTGAATCTCTCCGATCGCGATCTGGATTTTCGCCTGGTTTACGACGTTTGCCACAACATTGCCAAAATAGAGGAGCACGAAATCGACGGTCGGAAGAAAACCGTGTGTGTGCACCGCAAAGGAGCGACCCGGGCCTTTCCGCCCGGCAGCGAGAAAATTCCGGCCGCCTACCGCGAGGTGGGCCAGCCGGTGCTCATTCCCGGCGATATGGGACGGTACTCTTTTGTAGCAGTGGGCACCGAAAAAGCCATGCAGGAAACTTTTGGCAGCACCTGCCACGGCGCCGGCCGGGTTCAAAGTCGGAAAAAAGCCCTCAAAGCCGGGAAAGGACGGGATTTAATTGCCGAACTTCACAAAGCCGGGGTGGTGATTCAAGCCAAAGGAAAACGGACCATTGCGGAAGAAATGCCTTACGCCTACAAAGATGTGGCCGATGTGGTGGAAATCATGCACCAGGCCGGGGTCAGTCGCAAAGTGGCTCGCCTGCGACCGGTGGGAGTGATTAAAGGGTAAGATGAGTGGAAAGAATGACGGGGATTCGACTGAAAGAGATTTCTTTACAGCATCGCCTGGAATACCTAGGATACCGGTTGATTGAAAAAATGGTTGCTGCCCTACCGGATCGCTCGCTGCCCGCGGTGGCTATCTTTTTTGCCGTTCTGGGATTCAGAATTC
>JAJRXE010000212.1 GCA_024276455.1 Calditrichota bacterium | reverse complement strand
CTTCGATGTTGGCAAAATGAGTGTAGGCGCCTTCCAGTTTTACCGCCGAATTGGCTGTCAATTCCTCCAGAAAGGCAGGCAGTTCCTCGGCGCCAATGCCCTGCCGGTGGGTGCCGGTTTCCAGTTTCAGGTGGACACGAGCCGGTTTTTGCAGGCGGTGGGCCGCTTTCCGGAGTTCTCGCAACGATTCCAGATTGTACAGCACAATTCGCAAATTTTGACGGACCGCTTCTTCCAGCTGTTTTAAGGGAATGTGCCCCATCACCAGAATGTCCTGCGAATATCCCGCCTCTCGCAGACTGAGCGCTTCTTCCAGAGAATGCACACAGAACGAATCGGCGCCGTGCCGGATGGCCAACCGGGCAATGTCCAGCATGCCGTGCCCGTAAGCATTCGATTTTACCACCACCGCGAGCTCCGTGCTGGGAGGAA
Source organism: Calditrichota bacterium (assembly GCA_024276455.1). Taxonomy (GTDB): domain Bacteria; phylum Calditrichota; class Calditrichia; order RBG-13-44-9; family RBG-13-44-9; genus JAJRXE01. Next base: position 22,642 of record JAJRXE010000212.1, on the reverse strand, counting down.
GCTTCTGCTTGAAAAACCGGAGGTTGTGGGCGTAGGCCGCCTCGGAAATTTCGATCCAGGTATTGAAATAGGGCTCTTTGTCCATGCTTGCCTTTTCTCGCCTTCTTAAGCCATCAAATATTGTGAATGGAAGTTGTTTTTGCAAGGAAATTGAGAATTTTGCTGGGTGGCCGGTTAATGGAAGATTGGGCCGTCCAGACGGTGCAAACCGGCTTCCCGCGCCATCTGAATCGCCTGTTGAAATTCCCGGTGCTGAAGTACCCGGTTGATTTCCGGGTAACGAAAGGCTTCGCCGTGGGGCCGGTACTGCGCCATGATGTTCACGTAGGTGTTGGGCGAAATTTCCCGGGCAATGAAATGGAAGATCTTCCGGGATTGTTCCAGGTACCCGGGCATGACCAAATGCCGGATTAATAAACCGCGAACGGCAATACCGCGAGAATCAATCTGTAAATCTCCCACCTGTCGGTGCATCTCTTTAATAGCATGTTTCGCAATGGTCGCGTAATTCTTAACCGGTGAATAGCGCGCGAATGCCGCATCGTCGAAAAATTTGAAATCCGGCATGTAGATGTCCACCAGACCATTTAACAACGCCAGGCTGCTTAAGCTGTCGTAAGCGCTGGTGTTGTACACCAGGGGAATGCTCAGGCCTTGCTGGGCGGCAAAATAAAGGGCTTCGATGAGCTGGGGAACAACGTGACTGGGGGTTACCACATTAATATTGTGGCAACCCATATCCTGTAAATCTAACATGAGCCGACCGAGTTGTGTCGAGGTAACCTCTCGACCTTCCCTTAAATGACTGATTTCGTAATTCTGGCAGAAGTCGCACAAGAGGTTGCAACCGGCCATGAAAATGGTGCCGGAACCATGAAGACCGACCAGGGGTGCCTCTTCACCAAAATGAGGAAAGGCGCTGGAAACCAGCGGAAAACGGCCGGTCTGGCATTTGCCCAGTTCTCCCGCCAGCCGGTTTACCCGACAATTCCAGGGACACACCCGGCAATTTTGTAGCAGCCGCTGGGCTTGTTTTACCCGCTCTTCGAATTTCCCGGTCTCCAGCAAGTTCAAATAGCCGGGTTTGTATGTTGTTTTCTCAGCGATCATCATTAATATTTAAAAACGAAACGGCGAATTTTGTTCACCGGATTCGAGAGAAAAATGAACTATTTTCGCAAACAGGATTGGCAAGACGAATGTTGATGAGGTAAACAAGGTGCCCCTGCGGGCGGTGCGGAATTTTGCCCCGGGCGCTCCGTTCAAGGGAGGCCCGGTTCGAGGGAGCGAAAATCTTGCGCGGGAAGTCCGGAACTACTCGTAGCGCAACGCATCCACCACATTGAGCCGGGACGCTTTGTAGGCCGGGTAAAGTCCGGCAAATACCCCCACCAGGGTGGTGGTAATTAAAGAGGCCACCACCGACCAGGTGGGAATCGTCATGGGAAGATGCGCTAACAGGGAAATCAGTCCGGCAATTCCAATGCCGGCGCCGAATCCGATGACGCCTCCCAGTATGCACAAAATGATGGCTTCGATGAGAAACTGAGTGAGAATGTGGACGTTTCGAGCACCCACGGCTTTTCGCGTACCGATTTCCCGGGTGCGCTCGGTCACCGAAACCAGCATGATGTTCATCACCCCGATTCCACCCACCACTAACGACACTAAACCGATGAGAATACCGCCCAACTGAATGTAGCGGGCCACGTTGTTAAACGACTCGACCAATGACTCGTTGTAAAAAATGTCGAAGTCGTTTTCCTTGCCGGGAGGAATTTTGCGAATCTGGCGCATAATGCCGATGGCTTCGTCGATGGCTTCCTGGAAAACTTCTTCGTTCTTTGCCATGATGGTGATGTTAATGGACTGACTCTTCCCCCAGAGATCTTGCCAGGTGGTAATGGGGATGGCTACCCGGTTGTCGCGGCTCTGCCCGAAAGTGGCCGTTCCCTGCTCTTCAAACACGCCGATGATCTTAAATTTTTGCCCGCTGATCCGGATGAATTTTCCCAGCGGGTCGGTTTTTGGGAAAAGTTTTTTCACCACATCCGTGCCGACAATGGCCACTTTGGCGTGCCCCCGCAGCTCATGTTCCGTGAAAAATCGCCCGTCCTGAATGAACACCCCGTTGGTCATCGGATATTCCGGAGTGGTTCCGACAATATGAACATTGGGATTGGTGTGTTCTCCTTTGTAATAAACAGTTTGTCCCAGTTGCCAGATTTCGGCGCCCACAAATTTGGCCAGATCCATGTGTTTGCGCAAGTGTCGGACCATGTCGAGGGTTAAATCCCGCCGCGGTTTTAAGCGTCCGGGACCGCCCACGTTAAGCCGGGGGCCGTATTTCTGGATCTGGAAGGTGTTGGCGCCCAAAATGTTTAGCTCCTGGGTCATGGACGAACGGAAACCCTCCAGGACTGAAACAATCAGAATCACGGTTCCAATTCCGATGATGATTCCCAGAGTGGTCAGGATGGAGCGCATCCGATTGGCAAATAGTTGATCAAGTGCAGTTTTGAATGTTTCGATTAAAAGCATGGGACCTGTCCGTATTTTTTACCGGTTATTCGTAACGTAAAGCGTCGATTGTGTTCAGGCGCGCAGCCTTGTACGCCGGGTACATTCCGGAAATGACCCCCACAAACGTGGAGAAGCCGTAGCCAACCAGAATCGTAAATATCGAGACGGAGGTGTCCAGTTTGATAACCTGGAGCAGGCTGCTGGCAATGATCACCCCCAGAATAATGCCAATAATGCCGCCCAGGGAGCTAATGGTTACAGATTCGGCCAGAAAGTGAAGCATGATTTGGCGTCGGGTGGCGCCCACCGCTTTGCGAATGCCGATTTCCCGGGTTCTTTCGGTTACCGAAACCAGCATGATGTTCATGATGCCAATGCCACCCACAACGAGCGAGATGGCAGCAATAATGAAGACCACCAGGTAGGAAGTCCCGGTTATCTGTTTGTAGAAATCCGTTAGCATGGTTTGTTGGTTAATGGCAAAGTTGTCCGGTGCCGCGGGGGGCAGCTTCCGGATGCGCCGCATCTCGCCGCGGATTTCTGCTTCCAGCTCCTCGATTTTCGAGGCATCTTTGGCTCGAAAGGCAATCGTAATCCCCCGATTTTTGAAGCCGGCACCTCTAAAGGCGGTGTAAGGAACGAGAACCTGATTGTCCAGATTGAATCCGAAGAAGTCGCCTTTTTCTTCCAGGATGCCAATTACCCGGTAGGGAAGGCCGTTTATTTTAATCCGCTTTCCCAAGGGATCTTCTTTACCGAAGAGCTCCTTTTGCACCTTTTGTCCGATTACGCAAACCGGGCGGGCGCGGTGCACCTCCATCTCCGTAAAGAAGCGACCGAATTCCACAATGGCGTTATTGGTAAAAGGATATTGTTCGTTGCAGCCAACCACATAAACGCCTTCTAGGGATTTGTTTTTGTATTTAACCACTCGCATGGCTTCCAGCTGGGGACTGATCCAATCGGCACTGGTAACCCGATCTTTAATCAGTTTGTATTCTTTTAGCGTAACTTCCGGTCGGTTGCGCAGCTCCCAATAATTCTCCGTGATGACCCAGGGAAATTTGCTCAGGTAAAGGGTGGTGGAACCAAAACCGGAAAACTCTTCTTCCACGTAAGCGTTAATACTCTGGATGGCAGTAAAAATCACGATGATGGCCGTTACCCCAATGAGAATTCCCAGCGTGGTCAGGAAGGTTCGCACCTTGTTGGCTGACAGGGCTTCCAGGGCAAAGCGCATGTATTCTGACAGTTGCGTCCAGAAGAACATTTTAAACCTCCTCTGTCTCTTTCTGGACGATTTCGTCTTTTTCAATCTTCCCATCCCGGAGATAGATGATGCGATGGGCGTGCTGGGCGATGAAAAATTCGTGAGTAACCAGAATAATCGTGTTTCCCTGACGGTTTAATTCATCGAAGATTTGCATGATTTCTTCGCCCGTCACGGTGTCCAGGTTACCGGTCGGTTCGTCCGCCAGAATAATGTTGGGATTGTTGACCAGAGCCCGCGCAATGGCTACCCGCTGGCGCTGACCGCCGGAAAGCTCGTTGGGCTTGTGGTGGATTCGGTCGCCCAGACCCACTTTTTCCAGTGCAATCCGAGCCCGTTCTCGGCGTTCGCGGGACGGGGTTCCGTTGTAAATTAGAGGCAGTTCCACATTGTGGAGCGCCGAGGCCCGGGGGAGCAGATTAAACGTCTGAAATACAAAACCGATGTTCTGGTTGCGGATTTGAGCCAGTTCGTCCTCCGAGAGCTGGCTGACGTCTTTTCCGTTCAGGTAGTATTTGCCGGTAGTGGGAACGTCCAGACAACCGATAATGTTCATCAGAGTCGATTTGCCAGAGCCCGAGGGGCCCATAATGGCCACGTATTCTTTGGGTTGAATCTCGAAGTCAATACCCCGTAACGCGTGTACCTGGGTTTTTCCCAGCTGATAAATCTTGTGTAGTTTCTCAACTTTGATCAATGCCTGATCTTGCATTTTTCCGCCGTTATCCTTCTTTTGTGGTTTTTCTTTTCGATTTGCGATTCACAACTTTGACCTTATCCCCGTCTTTTAATTTGCGGCTGAGAATCCGGAACGGTCCGGTAACCACCTCTTCGCCTTCGTGGAGTCCTTCCAGAACTTCGTAGTAATTTTCGTCGCTTAAGCCCACTTTAACCGGTCGCATGTGGGCGATGCCGTTCTCCACCACAAAGACCACTTCCACCATTTCCTCTTCGGCTTTGCGTTTCCGGCTCTTCTTTTCCATTCCCTTCTCGGCTTCCCGTTCTGCGGGGGTGCTTTCCACCTTGTTCTTGGGTTCCAACATGCTTTTTTCCCGGGCGGTTAACGCCTGGATGGGGATGTTCAGAACGTCTTTGTGAGTTTCGGTAGCAATATCTGCCGTGGCCGACATTCCGGGACGGAAGGCGGGCAGCTGGTCCAGCAAAAGCAGGTGAACCAGGAAGTTGGTCACTTCCTCCATGGTGCCCTGTCCCCTGGTTTCCGCCAGGTTAGAAATGTCGGTAACCACCGCTTTAAAAGTGGTGTCGGGGAAGGCGTCAATTTCCACTTCAGCGGTGTCGCCAATGGTAACATTCACGATATCGTTTTCGTTCACCTCCACCCGGGCTTCCATCTGGGAAAGATCGGCCATCAGGAGAATCACATCTTCCTGAAACTGAGATCCCAGAGCAATTGCCCATACCTCTTTGTACTTTTTAATGACCACTCCATTCAGAGGGGAACGAATCACCGTTTTGGAGAGGGCGTCTTCGGCTTCGGCCAGATTAGCCTGGGTTTGTTCCAGCTGGCTAATAGCCCGTTCGTATTTGGCTTCGGCTGCTTCCAGCTCCGAACGAGAAAGCAAATTTTTCTCGTAGAGCTCTTTGGAGCGTTGCAGCTCCATTTTGCTCAGTTTTACATCGGCCTGGGCGCCTTTCAGGCTGGATTTGTAGCGCTCCACCTGAGCCCGGTATTTCTCTTGTTCCAGCCGGACCAGGAGTTGCCCTTTCTTCACCGAGTCGCCTTCCTCGGCGTAAAGTCCGATTATTTTTCCGGAAACATTGGCGCTGATTTTTACCTCGGTGACCGGATAAATTTTACCGGTTCCGGTAACGATTTGGGTAATATCGTCTCGAAACACTTTTTCGGTTTGAACGATCAGGGCGCGTTCACCCCTCGAAAGGTTGACAATCACAATAACGGCCACCACAATAACCACAAGAGCGATGATGATGAATTTCTTCATAAGACTCACCTTAATTTTTATTAATATGCGTTCACTAATTGTCCAATTGCCTGCTGTAATTCGGCATAGGTAATATAGGCGTCGAATTCGGCAGTTACCAGCTGTTGCTCGGCCTGGGCTAAGTTTACCTGCGCCTCGCGGAGCTCCAGAATGGTTCCCGAACCCAGCTGATAGCGTTCCTGAGCCAGCCGGTAGTCTTCTTTGGATGCCGCCAGATTCTGCTGATTAATTTTTATGATTTCGTCGTACGCCTTCAGGTTGTTAAAAAGGGTGGAAATTTTGGATTTCAAGCTCAAAATTTCGTAATTGAACTGTTCCTGAGCGTAGCGTTCGCTGAGCTTGGCCTTTTGCACGGCCAGGTAATCCGAAAATCCGTTGAATAAATTCCAGGACACACTTAACCCGACGGTGTAAGTGTACTCCCGGTCCCGCTCTTCGTACATGGCTGCAAAACGGGGTACCCTTCGTTGATAGTTGTAGTACAGGCTGATGTCGGGTAAAAAAGCGCTTTTGGCAAGCTTCACGTTGTACTTGGTACTTTTCAGATTGTATTCCCGGGATTTGACGGTGGGATTTTGAGCCAGGGCTTGTTCCACCAGCTCGTCCAGGTTGTTAAAGATCCGTTCGAAATGGACGTTTCGGTCGATCTCTATGGGAGTGTCCGGATCCAATCCCATGGCCAGATTTAAGTTGCGGCGGGCTTCCAGCACCTTGTTTTTCTGGGTTAAATAATTGATACGGTCTTTGCCCAGGTTCACTTCCGACCGGAAGACGTCGATTTGAGCCACCGAGCCCACCTGATACATGCTTTTCGAGCGTTCTAACTGCTCTTCGCTGCGTTTGACAGCTTGTTCGTAAACCTCCAGTAATTTTTCTTGTTTAAGCAAATCCATGTAATATTGGCGCACCGTGACGATCACATTTTGTCGGGCGGCCAGATAGTCGTACAGGCTTTTTTCCTGATCGTATTTGGTTTTTTTAATATTCAGAAACCAGCGTCCACCGTCAAAGATATTCTGCTTTACCCGCAGGAGAAAAAAGTAAGTTCGTCCCACGGTTGTTTCCACCGAAGGTGGCCAGTTCGGATCGATGCCAATGTAGTCGTTTCCAATGTAAGAGGTTGGCCCGCGCTCGTATTTACTCTGATCGTAACTAACCGAAAGTTCGGGTAGAATACTGCTGTAGCTGCTGAGATATTCCTTTCGGGCGATATCCTTGTTCAGTTTCGACATGATGTAATCGGAATTTTTTTCCAGCGCAATCTGCACGCACTCGTCCAGGGTTAACACCTTGGTTGGTTCCTGCCCGAATAACCAGATTGGCATCATAAGCGTCAGCAGCAGAAATGCCTGTACTAACTTCTTCATTTTTGTCCTCCACGACTTTAGTGTTCACCAGGGATTCGAAATTGGTGAATTGTTTTAGGTTACCTTGGCTGATTTATGAGCTCTCGTTTATCCCAGTAAAGAAGCAAAAAAACTCGCCACTCCGATCTTTGCAAAAATAAACAAGAGCCAGCTAATGAATACGGCTAAATAACCTTTAAGTTGCGAGAATCGGTAAACTACCGCGAATCCCAGACTGAACACAATGAGAAACCAGATTGTGAAAATATCGAAATTGCTCAGCAACCGGTAAAGCATACTATTTGCCATATCGGCTGGCAAAAGCGCCGACAGGCTGGTGGTTGCACTCAGCGATTGTTGAGAAACCCAGATGGGTGTTTTTACAATGGAACCCAGAATTACCGGTATTAATTGAGCGTAAAGGTAAACGGAAAATACCTGGGCGAAACTGGCCTTTCCTCCCAGTATGATGTTGCCCAAAAAAAGAAAAAAAGCCGCAACGATCAGGTACCCCAAAATTGTGCTGACGGGAGCAATAACCAGGTTCGAGACGATGCGTTTCGTTCCGCTCCGACTTTCCTCGATTCGATTCAGAATTAAATCTTTCTGTTCGTCCGGAATCCGGTCGTTTTGTTCAATTTTTTCAATTTGTTGATCTAAGGCAATGTCGTACACAGAGAAGGATACCCCGATGGTGATGAGGGCAATCAGGATCAAGGGCAACCAGATGTCCGGTTTTACCCGCAGGTACTCAAACACTTTGCGCGGACTGAAAAATACTCCCACGAGTCTGTCCAGCGCCGAGAGCTCCTGTGGTGGTCTTTCTTCTTCGGTAATCTGTTCCAGAATATCCTGCAGCTCATCCTCTACCGAACCGCCTGGCGTCTCTTTTTCCGGAGCAGGGATTGGCTCGGTTTTTTCCTCTTTCTCCGCCATTTTCTCAGGTGGCGGCTCTTTCTTACTCGCTTCGCTTTCCGAGAGCTGGTTCAAAATTTCGTCCAAATCCTTTTTGACTTCTTCGTCCATTTCCTCTTTTTTTTTCTTCTTTTCGTTTGAATCGTTCACACCATGCATAATAGGCCCCCTCAAAATTTAGTTTACTTGTGTTTATCATAGACGTTACGAAACCGAAAGAGTTTCGCAGAACATCTTGATGCATGACGTGAATCCCGCTAAAATTCATTCTTCAGAAGCCAAAGCTAATTCATTTTTCCTGGTAGAACCTTTATTCACGTCACACACTTGTATTTTTTTAATTTAAAAACGTCTCTGCGGCCGCTTTCACTTCTTTGCCCGGTTTTCGCTTGTCGGGGAAGCGTTTAGTACCTTGTCTTTTATTTGCATCATGTACTGGTAGCAAGCCTGATATTCGTTCGGGATCACCCCATCCATGACGGCGTCGAAGATAGCCTGCTTGATTTTGCCGACCAGCGGACCGGGCTGAAGGTGCAGGGCTTCCATGATGTCGTTGCCGGTAATGGCCAGCTTAAAATTCCGAATGCGGTCTTTTTCTTCCACCTCTTTGATTTTTTTCTCCACCCGGTCGAAGTTTTGCAGGTAGCGTTTCACTTTTTCCGGGTTCTTAGAAGTGATATCGGCCCGGCACAGGGTTAACAGATCGTCAATCTCTTCGCCCGCTTCCATCATCAAGCGCCGAACGGCACTGTCGGTCACCGATTCATCTGCCAGGGCAATGGGGCGCAGGTGCAGACGCACTAATTTTTGAATGTACTTGATGGTAGCCAGGGGTAAGCGCATGCGCCGTCCAATACGTTCCACCATGCGGGCGCCCAGCTCTTCGTGACCGTGAAACGTCCAGCCCACCCCGTCCACAAACTTCTTGGTCTGAGGCTTGGCAATGTCGTGGAAAAGCGCGGCGTAACGGAGTTCCAGTTTGTCGGTTTTTCGGGCAATATTGTCCACCACCTGCAAGGTGTGTTCGAAAACGTCCTTGTGGTGGTAATCCTTGCGCTGATCCACCCCGGAGAGCTGCTTCAGTTCCGGGAAAATAATGGCTGCCACGCCGCTCTCTTTCAGCAGACGGAGCCCGATTGAGGGCTGCTCGGCCATCATGATTTTGGAAAATTCTTCGGTGATGCGCTCCTGGGAGATGATTTTGAGCCGTTCGCGGGTCTCAAGAATAGCCTGGTAAGTTTTTTCTTCGATCTTAAATTTTAGCACGGTGGCAAACCGGATGGCGCGCAGAATACGCAACGGATCGTCCTGAAAGGTAATGACCGGGTTGAGCGGGGTACGAATCAGGCCCGCTTCCAGGTCGCGAATGCCGTGGTAAAGATCGATGACCAGACCGAATCTCTCCGGGGAAATGTCCATGGCCAGGGTATTAATGGTGAAGTCGCGCCGCGAGAGATCGCTGGCCAGATCGGCCTTTTTTACGTGCGGTTTCCGGGAATTGGGATCGTAGTGTTCCGAACGGGCGCTAACGAACTCCAGTTTGTAGTCCTGAAAATGGAGCATGGCCGTTCCGAAACGAGGGTAGGCAACCACCTTGCCCGCACGGTAGGTCTGGCGAAATTTTCGGGCAAAAGCCACCGCATCGCCCACCACCACAAAATCGATATCTTTTCCTTCTTTGCCCAGGTACAGATCGCGTACAAAACCGCCCACCGCGTACACTTCAACCTTTTCCTTTGCTGCCAGCTCGTACACTTTGCGGAAAATGTCTTTCCCTTTTTCTATTTTCAAAACAATCGCTTCCATTGATGCCAACCAACCAGCCTTTGTTTGCAATAGCGAACTAACCGAATCCGTTTCTCCGAATTATTTACCGTTCCACCCCCAGGTTACGATGAGGCAAACCCTTCTGTTCAAACTGATTCAGATTACCCAACAAATATAGAAAAAATTCACTTCGATTTGAAACAATTAGTTGAGAATCGTTCCCGGAAAGCAAGCACGCTGTTTTTTCTTTCCCGGGAAAATCGATCCCTGCAATAAAAAAGGCTGTCCGCGGGTGCGCCGGACAGCCTTTCGGAAACACGATTATTCCCGGGAATTATTTCTTTGCCAGAATCTGATTGTATTCTGTCGGATCATTCAGCAGCTTTAGGGCTTCTTTCACCAGGCGGTCGTGTTTAAACACTGCCCGCATGCGTCCGGTGGAACCGAACAGTTTCTCGGCAAATTCCGCCTCCAGATATTCTTTAATCCGCGGCAGGTTTTTCGTGAACTCCTTCTTCTTCTCGTTGTCCAGTTTCGAGATGGCTACTTTGACCAGGTCGGTTATTTCCGGATCGTAGTGTTGTTCGTCGGCAATTTTCAGGAAGTCTTTTAACTCGGTTTCCCCTTCAATATCGAACTGCAAATCTTTTTCGGCCAGATACTGTTTGAAGGATTCAATTATTTCGTCGGTCAGCTCGAAGGTTTTCTGTTCCCGCAATTCCGGATGCTTGGCCAGATAGTCCACTGCAAACTGAAAGAAATGACCGCCGGACCAGAGTGCCATTAAGAAATGGTCGGCTTTGGGGGTTTTGATTTCGATGTCCGGCTTAATGCCGCCGCCCCCGTGAACAATGCGGCCATTGCGGGTCTGGTAATCAATCTTCTGATTGAATTCGGTGGAATCTTTCAGGTCCAGAAACACTTCTTTGTTCTTTTTGTAGTCTTCTTTTTGAATACAGCGACCGGAGGGAATGTAATATTTGGCGGTGGTTATTTTCAAATAAGCGTCGTTTAGCTGGTCCACCGGAAAGACTTTCTGAACCAACCCTTTGCCAAAGGTGGGCGTGCCCATGATGATGCCGCGGTCCAGGTCCTGAATGGCGCCGGCCACAATTTCCGAAGCGCTGGCGCTCCCGTTGTTGACCAGTACCACCAGGGGGACGTCCGGCAGAAGCGGTTCGTCCTGGGTAAAATATTTGGCTTCTTTTTCGTGTACACCTTTGGTGGACACCACCAGTTCGCCTTTGGGAAGAAACACATTGGCGACATCCACCGCCGAAGCCAGCAGGCCGCCCGGATTACCCCGCAGGTCGAAAATGACGCGCTCGATGGTGCCCTTTTGCTGCAGGTTGCGAATGGCCTGCCGCAGCTCCCGTCCGGCTTTATCGGAGAAACTGTTTAAGCGAATGAGCACGGTTCCGGGTTCAATAAAATCGGCAAAGGAGACATCTTTGAGATTGATTTCCGCCCGGGTGAGCGTCAGGGTGAAGGGTTTTTCCACGCCGGGACGCTTAATTTTAATGGTGACCTGCGTCCCCACTTTTCCGCGCAGCTTGCGAGAGGCTTCTTCCAGGGTCATATTCTCGGTGGACTGGCCGTCGATTTCGATGATGACGTCGCCAGCCTGAATCCTAGCGCGCTTGGCCGGAGTGTTGTCGATGGGCGAAATCACCGTGATCTGGTTGTTGCGTTTGCCAATCTCCATGCCCAGTCCGCCGTATTTCCCTTTGGTAATCATGCGGAGCCGTTCGTTCCCCTTGTCTTCAAAAAACACCGTGTAGGGATCTAATTCTTCCACAATTCCTCGAATGGCGGATTTGCTCAATCCCTCCGGATCGACCTCGTCCACGTAGTTCCGCACAATGGTTTCGTACACCTGGCGCAGGTAGAATAAGCCTTTATCGAGCTTAAAGTAAAGTTTTTCGTTGTCTGCAAAGCTGTTGTTGTAAAACCATCCGGTTGCGGTGGCGAAAAGCAGCAAAAAGACAACCAGTTGTTTCCAGGACAATTTCCTAAACATTCTCTTCCTCCGACTCAAAATTTTTATTATTTAATAATTCTTTTGTCTAAAAAGTTTCCCGGTAAATATAGCGCAAAAGCAAATGCAATGTAAGGAGAAATCTTTTTCGGCGCATTTCTGGCAAGAATCGTGCTGTATTCTCCGGCAAATTTCCTGGAAGAGGCGCGTCCATTCAAGGCTACTTTAAGTGTAAAAAGTGTTTGGCGGTTTCCCACATGACAAAGATTTCCACCGCGAAAGGTAAAAAGCCCAGATAGCCAATAATCGGCATTTCGAACAGCTTAATATCTCCCAGAATGGGCACGGTGTAAATCCACTTGGTGGTGGCCCAGTAATTCCAGAATTCCCACAGGAACCCGGCAATCGCTCCGGCCAGAAAGAGTTGAAACAGCCGGGACAAATCGCCCCGACTCCAATCGCCCCAAAGGGAGGCGCGTTTCCAGGCGTAATTTAAGGGATCGAGCAGAAAAATCATGCCCAACCAGACCGGAGCGGCCAGGTAAGTGGCCGTGTGGGGCGAAACCACAAAAGGGCTGGCCAGGCAAACGAGGCCAAAAGCGAAAGAAGCGGTCAGGATTGTACCGTTGAGCTTTAGGGGCTTTACCCGAACCTTCGCCAAAATGCCCCGGTTGCGGATCAGTTCGTAAATTTCCAGTACCCCGGGCCAGATGGTGGCAAAGGACCAGAAATACCCAAAATAGCGCAGGGGACGCCAGGATGGCAATCCCACATAGTGCCAATTCTTAATAAAGAGATTGTAGAACTCGAAGAGGTACCAGAAGACGATGGAAAAAGGAATCATCCAGAGGAATTCCCTCCGGCGACTTTGAATCAGCGATTCTCCGGTCAGCCGGAAGTTCAGGGCGTCCAAAAACAGAATCAAGCCCGTCCAGCACCAGGGGGTCATAAAGATTTCGAAAAAACGCCAGTGAAAAATGAGCCCGGCTTCCGCCAGGAGAATGTAGAAAATTCCCAGGTAACCGTACCAGAGAAATTTCTTTGTTTTGCCCATAGACCTTTTCCTGCTTTGTTATTACCCGGCCCTTCCAGGCGGCGGTTCCGGAACCGCCACAGGGAAAGCGATCGGACGTTTCTGCTGCCGCCGAATGGTTTTTTCCGTGTTAGCCCGAAAGTTTTATTTTAGAAAACCCCATTCGCGGGCTTTTTCGTCCGGTAAGTCCACTTCCAGGCGTAGAATGGCAGTGGAAAGAGTTTTTCCCTGAGCGTCGTGACGCAGGCTGCGGGTTCCTCCACCGTCCAGCGCATTGTGGAGTAAAAAATTGAAAGCACACAGGTTGGGAAGCTCAAACCGTTCCACCGGACCGAAACAAATCCCTTCAAAATGTTTTTTGACCCTCTCCGGAGTTAGCACTTCTTTCAGGAACGGGTAATATTCCGGTTTCAGGGCAATCACGCCAATGTTGGCGGTGTCGCCTTTGTCGCCGGAGCGGGCGTGGGCTAATTCCAGCAATTTTATTTTCATGGTAAACCTCTTTTGTTGACTCTGGTTGATCCGATTTTTTCCTTCTAATGGGACGACACATCCACCCGGGGACTGACCACTTTTTTCGGGATCAGAGCCGGCCAGTAGGCAATCACTTCTTTGGGTTTGGGACGTCCGGAGCCAAAACCGGTTACGGTGGGCGGCCCGCAAAGCACCAGGGGAATCATTTCCCGACTGAAACGCTCCATGTGCTCGCGGTTGTAGCCTCGCACTCCGATTTGCAGGACCACCTCGTTGGGTTCGTCAATGTGATGCGAGAGCGGCCCGTGGATGCTGTTGTAGCCCAGAAATTCGGTGTGAATTTCCTCAAATTCCCAGCCAAAATCGCGAATACGCTGCCGGATGATCTCGTCGGCCTTGCGGGCTTTCTCCAGGGCTTCCGGCCAGCCGTAAGTCAGGTGGCCAATGCACGTCCAGCCATCGGAATAAGAAATGGAAACCTTGTAAAAATCGGTGGGCGGTTTACCCTTAATGCCAAACACCCGCACCCGGTTGGGCCCGGCCTGCTCGAGCTGAATGGTGGTGAAATCCGCCACCACATCGGGCGTAATGTACTCCCGGGGATCTCCCAGCTCGTACAGTAATTGTTCCTTCACCGAACGCACGTCCACCAGTCCCCCGGTGTTTTCGTGCTTGGTAATCACAAACTCTCCGGTTGGGTAGGCTTCCACAATGGGGAAGCCGATGTGGGCCATGTTGGGTACTTCTTTCCAGCCGGCCAGGAAATTGCCGCCGGTGGACTGCGCCCCGCACTCAATGGCGTGGCCGGCAATGATGCCCGCCGACAATTTGTCGTAATCGGTGTCTGACCAGCCGAATTCGTACATCATCGGTGCCAGGGTGAGCCCGGTGTCGGTCACCCGGCCGGTCACAACAATTTGAGCATCCGCCTGCAATGCTTCTACCACCGGTTGGGCGCCAAAATAAACGTTGGCGCTGTACACCCGTTCGCGCACCGTGTGTAAATCCTCTCCGGTTTCCATGTGGTTCAGCGCAATTCCTCGATCCAGAAATTCATCAATGCGGTCGGTGATGTCGTCGCCGTACACCACCCCAATTTTCAGATTTTTTATCTGGCGCTTTTCGGCAATTTGTAAAATGGCATCCCGACAGGCGAAGGGATTCATCCCCCCGGCGTTGGTAATGACTTTAATGTCTTTCTCCACAATATCCGGCAGAATTTCTTCCATCACGGCAATAAAGTCCTCCGCATAACCCAGCGCCGGATTGCGCATCTTCTTTTTCTGAAGGATCGACATGGTGAGTTCTGCCAGATAGTCGAGCACCAGGTAGTCAATCGGGCCCTTGCGTACCTGGTCAATGGGGGCGTCGAAGCGGTCTCCCCAAAATCCCTGCCCGGAGGCAATGCGAATTTTCTCTTTCATCTTAACCTCAGCTTGAGTTCATCATGGTGAAATTGATTTTCAATCTAATATCTCTCTCCTGCAAATTCCAGCAAATTAAAAAATGCACTTTCCAGCAATGCCCTTCAGTTCGTATATTTTAAAATCGGAGGGAAAGACTCTTTTACACCGGGATGGGTTAGGAAGACCTCAAGAATATTTTGTTTCTTTAAATCACGGTGCTTTGGAATGCCGCTGGAGGGATTAAAAATCATTCCGATTTACTTGAATTATTTTTTCAAGAATTACTGGCGGAGCCACCGCTATTTGCGAGAGATTGTCCTGATTGTCATCTTTCATATTTTCTTCTGGGGATTCCTTTACGGGGAGAAACCGGAAGATCCCATCTGGACGGTGCTGGGCGTTCTGGCATTGGTACTGAACCTGGTAACGGTTCCCTCACTGTTTTACCTGGAAAAGGGAAATGCCCTGCAGTTTCCCCTGGTGCGGCGTAACGGACGCAGAAATTTCTTTGTGGCCAAATTCCTGCTCATTTTTCTCATCGATTTCTTCTGGGTGGCGTTCTTCAGTCTGATTTACGGAATTCGATTCCTGGATCCGGGCTATTTCCTCTTGCTGATCCCGCGTTTGGCCATTATTGCCTTGCTTTTGCTGCTCTCCACCGCCCTGTTGAGCTTTTCCTTCACGTATCGCCCCGGGATTGCCTGGCTGCTGATTTTTCCGGTGGTTTTCGGCAGCATCATTAATAAAATAGCGCTTTTTCCGCTGCATTCCTGGAAAGAAGGATACGCCTTGCTGGTGTTTGTCTTGCCGCCTTTTCTGGAGTTGATTTTTGCGGCGGTTAAGGTTAAACTTACTTTTTGGCAGATTGTGTTTTTATTAGTTGCTGTCCTGCAATTCCTGTTCTATTTTTATGGGAATCTAAAATTAATGGGACGGAAAGACCTGATTTAATGAAGAGGTTGCTGAGGGGGCAAACCGATTGGTCCCGGGAATGCCGTTCGATTAGCGGACCGGCAAAACAGCAGGTTGAAAGACAAAGTCGCTAAGATTTTACCGTGTAGCAGCCGATAAAACGAGTATTCAGAAATAAAGGAATTCTTTGGTTTTAATTCTCTTCATTGAGGGTATTGTTTTGGGAAATACGATCTAAACATAGGGGACGAGAATGAATTTTGAATTAAGCGAGGAACAAAAGGCCATTCAGCAGATGGTGCGGGAATTTGCGGAGAAGGAAATCGCTCCCCACGTCATGGAGTACGACGAGGAGAAAAAATTCCCGGAGGAAATCATACGAAAATTGGGCGAGTTGGGATTGCTGGGAATTATTTACCCGGAATCGTACGGTGGTGCCGGCATGGGATACATTGAGTACGCCCTGATTGTCGAGGAGCTTTCCGCAGTGGATCCTTCGGTGGGATTGATTGTGGCGGCGCACAACTCGTTGGGTACGTTTCACATTTTTAATTTTGGAAGCGAAGAGCAGAAGCAGCGGTACATTCCCCGCCTGGTTAAGGGCGAAACGCTTTCGGCCTGGGCGCTGACCGAGCCTTCTTGCGGCAGCGATGCCAAGGCGCTGAAAACCACCGCGGTAAAGCGGGGCGACAAGTGGGTGTTGAACGGTTCCAAAACGTTTATTACCAACCCGAACTACGCCGATTACACCGTGGTTATTGCCCGAACCGATCCGGAAAAAGGGACCCGGGGCATTTCGGCGTTTGTGGTGGAAAAAGGGACTCCGGGATACAAAATCAGCAAGAATTTGAACAAACTGGGCATGCGCGCCAGCGACACGGCCGAGCTGTTTTTCGACGATTGTGAAATTCCGGCCGAGAATCTGATTGGCGAAGAGGGTGAAGGGTTCCACCAGGCCATGGCGACCCTGGACGGGGGACGAATCAGCATTGGGGCCATGTGTGTGGGGATTGCCCGCGGCGCTTACGAAAATGCTCTGAAATACAGCCAGGAGCGCGAGGCTTTCGGAAAGAAAATCGCCGACTTTCAGGCGACCAAGTTTAAATTGGCGGACATGGCTACCGAGATCGACGCTGCCCGTTTGCTCATCATGCGCGCCGCCTGGATGAAGGACCAGGGCCGGAACGTGAATCTGGAGTCGGCCATGGCGAAATTGTACGCCAGCGAAGTAGCGGTGCGGGCCTCCAACGAGGCGGTTCAGATTTTTGGCGGCTACGGTTTTATTAAAGAATATCCGGCGGAAAAGTTTTACCGGGATGCCAAGCTGGGCACAATCGGCGAGGGAACTTCGGAAATTCTGCGTCTGGTCATCGCCCGGGACATTCTCCGGCAAACCCGTACCGTTTGAAACCAGGGGCATTTTCCCGATAAAGGAGGATATATGGCGATTATTGGATCGGAAATTAAGAAAGATGATCAGTTCAAGAAAAATGAGGAATTTTACCGGCAACTCAAAGAACGCCTGAAGAAAGTGGACGCAGAAGTAGAACGGGGCGGCGGCGAAAAATATTTGCAAAAGATTCTCAAACAGGGAAAATTTCCGGTCCGAGAGCGAATTCGCCGCTTAATTGACCCGGACTCCTATTTTCTGGAAATCGGCAAATATGCTGCTTACGGTATGTACAAAGAGTACGGCGGTGCCGCCTCGTCGGGTACGGTGTTTGGCATCGGGAAAATCCACGGCCGCGACACCGTTATTGTGGTGAATGACCCGACCGTCAAGGCAGGAGCCTGGTTTCCCATGACCTGCAAGAAAAACCTGCGGGCGCAGGAAATTTCCATGGAAAACCGCCTGCCCATTGTGTACCTGGTGGATTCCGCCGGCATTTTTCTCCCCCTGCAGGACGACCTTTTCCCGGACAAGGAGCACTTTGGGCGCATTTTCCGCAATAACGCCGTGATGTCATCTATGGGAATTCCTCAGATTGCGGCCATTCTGGGCAACTGCGTGGCCGGCGGGGCTTATTTACCCATCATGAGCGATGAGGCGTTGATTGTGGAAGGAAATGGCACCGTCTTTCTGGCTGGGGCACACCTGGTAAAAGCGGCCATTGGGGAAGAAGTGGACAATCAGGAGCTGGGCGGCGCCATTGTGCACAGCGAAATCAGCGGGGTAACAGACTACCGGGTGCCCAACGAGGAAGAGGCCCTGAAGCTGATTCGTAACTTGATGGAAAAGCTGGGGAAGTTTCCCTCTCAGCTGTTTGACCGGGCGGAACCCGCACCCCCCAAATTCGACCCGGAAGAGATCTACGGCATCATCCCCTCCGACCGGTCCCGTCCCTACGACATGTACCAGTTTTTAGCCCGGATTCTGGACAACAGCGAACTGGATGAGTACAAAGCCGGCTACGGGAAAACCATCATCACCGGCTACGGGCGCATCGACGGCTACGCGGTGGGAATTGTGGCCAATCAACGCCTGGTGGTGCGATCCCGGAAGGGTGAAATGCAAATTGGCGGGGTGATCTATTCCGACAGCGCCGACAAAGCCGCTCGTTTCATCATGAACTGCAATCAAAAGCGCATTCCGCTGGTGTTTTTCCAGGACGTCACCGGTTTCATGGTGGGGAAGCAGGCGGAGCACGGGGGGATTTTAAAGGACGGCGCCAAGCTGGTGAATGTGGTGGCCAATTCCGTGGTGCCCAAATTTACCTTTATTGTGGGCAACAGCTTCGGAGCCGGAAATTACGCCATGTGTGGCAAGGCTTACGATCCGCGCCTGATTTTTGCCCTGCCTTCGGCCAACATTGCCGTAATGGGCGGTTACCAGGCCAGCCAGACCCTGCTGAGTATTCGGCTTTCTCAGCTAAAAAAGGCCGGCAAAGAGATTACCGAAGAGGAAAAACAGCGTCTGCTGAAAGAAATCCAGGACCGCTACAGCGAACAGATGGATCCGGTGTACGCCGCGGCCCGGCTCTGGGTGGATGGTATTGTCGATCCGCTGGAAATCCGCCGCATTATCTCCACCGGAATACGAATGGCGGAGCACAATCCGGAAATGCCCCGTTTTAACCCGGGAGTGATTCAAACTTAAGAAATCCGGTGTCTCGTTTAATCTGGTCAGCCTGCTCTCTCCCCGCCCGGGGGTTCCAACAGCTATTTTGTTTTTTGCATCTGTAACTTTTCTTACAGCCATTCATCTTAACATCGAACTAAATTGAAAGAACGAAAAACAATATATTTAAAGGAGGAATGAATAATGCCTTTTATTACCGGAGAAGACGCCAAAATTGTGGGGGATATTCTGACTAAGCTACCTCGCAAGGTCAAATTGATCTATTTTACTCAGGAGCTGGAGTGTCAGTATTGTCGGGAAACCCGCCAACTGCTGGAAGAACTGCGCGACCTGAGCGGCGGCAACGTGGAACTGGAAGTGTACAATTTCGTTAATGACAAAGAACAGGTGGAAAAATACAAGATTGACAAGATACCGGCAACCGTGATTTTGGCGGATGAGGATCTGGGAATACGCTATTACGGTATTCCATCTGGATACGAGTTTGGGTCTTTGCTGGAGGATATTCAAACCGTGGCAAAAGGCCAGCCCGATCTTTCGCAGGAAACGATTAACCTGATTTCTCAGATCGACAAGCCGTTACGTTTGCAGGTGTTTGTCACGCCCACCTGTCCGTATTGTCCGAACGCCGTGATGCTGGCACACAAATTGGCCATGATTAATAAAAATATTGTGGCGGACATGGTAGAGGCTTCGGAATTCCCGCATCTGGCGGTGAAATATCATGTCCAGGGTGTGCCACGCACCATGGTGGGCGAGTCGTATGCGATCGAGGGCGCTCTGCCGGAACCCCATTTCGTCCAGCGAATCATGGAGGGTTACCGTCAGATGTATCCCGAGGGTTAATCTAAACGGAGGTTTTTCTCATGAAGAAATTTTTTAGTGTAGTTTTATTTGTAACGGCTTTCACCCTGGTCTGGTCTTGCTCCAAAGAATCCGGCCAGGCGCAGTCGGGACCCCGGCCGGTGAAACCCAGCTCTGCCGTGGCTTCTCAATCCCAGCCGGCGGACGAATTCACTTATCCCACCGCACCGGATTTTGCGGTGACCGACCACAACGGCAATCTCCTGCGCCTGAGCGATCACAAAGGCAAAGTAATTATCCTGGACTTCTGGGCAACCTGGTGCCCGCCCTGTCGGAAAGAAATTCCCGGCTTCGTGAGCCTGTACGAAAAGTACAAAGACCAGGGCGTGGAAATCATCGGCATTGCGCTGGATCGTCAGGGTTGGGCGGTGGTCCGTCCTTTCATGGCGGATTACAACATCTCTTACCCAATTGCGCTGGGAAATCAGCAGGTGGTGATGGCTTACGGAGGAATTGAGAGCATTCCGACCACTTTTGTGATTAATAAAAAGGGCCAGGTAGTAGACCGTGTAGTGGGTTACCGTCCGGTGAGTTACTTCGAGAGCCATATCGTGAGATTATTAAACGAATAAAAGAGGAGAGGGAATAAATGAGTCAAGTCATTGCCAGACACGTCGAGGGGGTTACCTTTATTGGGCGCGCCAAGTCCAATCACTGGGTCGCGATGGACGGCCCGGAACATTTTGGCGGTGCCGAAGCGGGAACCCGCCCCATGGAGCTGTTTCTAATTAGTCTGGCCGGTTGTACCGGTGCGGACGTGGCATCGATTTTGAACAAAATGCGGGTGAAAATTGACAAATTCGAAGTTCATGTGGATTCGGAACGGGCGTCGGAGCACCCCAAGGTGTACACCAAAATCGATATTACCTACAAATTCTGGGGCAAGAATCTGGAAGCGGTAAAAGATAAAATCGAGAAGGCAATTAATCTTTCGCAGGACGTTTATTGCTCGGTGTCGGAAATGATTCGCCGGGCCGGAATACCGGTGAATCACACCTACGAGCTGATTGAAAGCGAATAGTTTTTTGGCAAGGGGAGAGTTTTTCACATAAATCAGGCGGAGTAACCGGAAGGTTGCTCCGCTTTTTTTATTTCGTTTAGTCCATGCCGGACGCCCGGGGAAGCAGGTTCATTCTGTTCCTGGTGGGAGGTGTTAATCTCGCAGTGAAGCCGCCGGACCGTTTTAACAGAGAGGCGAGGAAAAAATCTCCCGGGAAATCCGGTTGGAAAATCGGTTAAACGATTTCCATTAAAAAACAAATCGTTGCTTTTCGATTTCTCTGCCTTAATTTAGGGTGTTCGATTCTTAAAAATTGGGAGAGAAAAATGGTGTCAGAAAAATTGGTTGCGTTACGCAAACTCATGCGGCAGCACGGCATTCAGGCCTATCTGGTGCCCAGTACCGATCCGCACCAGAGCGAATATCCACCCGCGTTGTGGGAACGCCGCAAATGGCTGAGCGAGTTTACCGGTTCGGCGGGCGACCTGGTTATTACCCTGGAGAAAGCCGGCCTGTGTACGGATTCCCGCTATTTTTTGCAGGCAGAGGAACAGCTGCGAGGCAGTGGAATTGCCCTTTTTAAAATGGGGTTGCCGGAAACCCCTTCGCAAACGCAATGGCTAAAACAGGAGCTCTCGCCCGGGAGCAAGGTGGGCATCGATCCGTGGGTGTTTTCTTACCAGAGCGCGAAGAAGATGCAAGAGGAATTGGCTTCCCGCGAGATTCAACTGGTGTCTATTGAAGAAAATCTGGTGGACGCCATCTGGGAAGACCGCCCACCGTTGCCCCCGGACCCCATTCACGTTTACCCGGAAAAATTTAGCGGCGAGTCGGTGGCGAGCAAACTCAAGAGGCTACGGGCGAAGATGTCCGAAGAGGGCGCCCGGGCGCACGTGGTTACCACCCTGGACAACATCGCCTGGCTGTACAACATTCGCGGGAACGATGTGGCCTACAATCCGGTGGCAATTGCTTACGCCGTGGTAACGGAGCAGGATGCATTTCTCTTCACCCCTTTGAACAAAGTGACCGAAGAGGTGCTGCAGCATCTGGAGGGGCAGGTTCAGATTTACGCCTACGAGGATTTGGAAAACCATCTGCGAGGTCTGGCCAGGGAACGGGCGCGGGTTTGGTTAGACCCGGAAGCGGTGAATCGCCGGGTGGTCGATCTGCTGGAAAACGGAGCCGATCTGTTGTTTAAACCCTGCCCGATTACCCGCTTCAAAGCGATTAAAAATGCCACCGAAATTGCCGGAATGAAGGCGGCTCATCTGCGCGACGGAGTGGCCATGGCGAAATTCCTGTGCTGGCTCGAGAAAACGGTTCCACAGGGTGGCGTGACGGAGCTTTCGGCCAGCGAGAAGCTGAGGCAGTTGCGGGCACAGCAGGAACTGTTCCGAGACTTGAGTTTCCCCACCATTGCCTCTTACGGAGCGCACGGAGCCATTGTGCATTACACCCCCACGCCGGAGAGTGATGTGGAGTTGCGCCCGGAAGGAATTTTTCTGATCGACTCCGGTGGCCAGTACCTGGACGGAACCACCGACATTACCCGCACGGTGGCTTTAGGCGAACCGACCGCCGAGCAGAAAGACCGCTTCACCCGGATTTTGAAAGGGCATCTGCAATTGACCATGACGCGGTTCCCCCGCAACACCGCCGGTAACCAGCTGGACACCATTGCCCGCAAGCCGCTGTGGGACATTGGGCTGAATTACGGGCACGGTACCGGTCACGGGGTGGGCGTTTACCTGAATGTGCATGAGGGTCCGCAGGGGATTTCTTATTACCGCGGCATTGGGGTGGCGCTAGAACCCGGCATGGTGCTCACCAACGAACCCGCTTTCTACAAAGATGGCGAATACGGCATGCGGGTGGAAAATATGATGGTTGTGGTGGAAGACCAGCGGAATCCCAATCCGGAAACCAACTTTTTGACTTTCGAGAATATTACCTGGTGTCCCATTGATTTACGATTAGTGGAAAAAAGCCTGCTGGATGAAAAAGAGGTGGAATTTTTGAACAATTACCACCGGCAGGTGCGGGAGCGGCTCTCGCCCCATCTGAATCCAGAAGAGCAAGCCTGGCTGGAAGAGGCCACCCGACCGATT
>JAJRXE010000211.1 GCA_024276455.1 Calditrichota bacterium | reverse complement strand
TGTTTTATTTTTCCGGAACGCTTAAGTTAATAATAATAAGATCGTTCGAGAAATTCAAGGATTAACTACCGGAATTTGAGCGGTTTCCTGTCACTTTCAGAAGTCGAACGGGGCACCGGATGCTAATTTCTCCGCAGGGGTTCCGGGTAGGAGGCCGAAAGAAATTTCGAGGACGCTGAATCCATGCCCCCTTCCTCAAGCCGTTCTTCACCAACAAGAAGACACAGGAACAAACAATGCGTTTCCATGCCGTAAGGGAATTTGACCCTCCGCCCTAAATGGTGGACGAAGACATTGTTTTAATCCCTCCTGCAGAAAAAATGAATTAAGGTTGAAAAAGGTGCTGATAAAGAGGAGTCAGATGGGCCCACCAGCTAATCAGGCGCAGTTTGCTCATCTCCACTCGGTGCGGCAAGCCGGGCTGTAATTTCCGTCGGAAAGCCGCCAGCGAATCGGTACGATAAACCGGAATTCGCCGAATGGTGAAGGGATTGTCCGGCCGGTATTCTCCCCAGAGGTTCTGGCAAGCCCAGCGGTAGCCGGCTGTCCGGGTCCTTTCTCGCACGGCAGCGTTCTGCAAACCAAAGGGATAGGCCAGGGTCAATACTTCCTGGCCGGTTATTTCTTGCAATTGACGACGTGATTCCCGTACCTCCCGGTCAACCTCTTTTTCCGGCAGGTAAGTCAGCGCCCGGTGGGTGAGGGTGTGCGAGCCAATTTCCCATCCGGCTTGAGCCAACTCCCGGATCTGGTTCGCGCTTACATGCCGAAAGCGCAATCCCCCCAAATTCGCATCCCAGGTGTTCCAGGTGCCAACGTACCGCACAATCACGAAAATCACCGCCGGGAAACCGTATTCCTGTAGGATTGGGAAAGCCTGCTGGTACACCGATTCGTAGGCATCGTCAAAGGTGATGATCACGGGTTTTTCCGACAATTCGGAGCTGGTCAGTTCCCGAAAAGTCAGCGGGCGGAATCCCCTCTGGCGCAGGAATTCCATCTGCTCCCGGAAACGGCGGGGCAGCACCGTATTGAGCCCCCATTCCCGTCGGGAATCGATCTTATGGTAGGTTAATACCGGAACCTGACTGAATCTATTTTTCACGGAATTCTTCGATTTTGCTCACCAAATCGGCCACCGGCAAATCACACAGCTGGGCGATCCGCTCTTTCACCACAAACCCTTTGTAAATGACCAGGCCGCTGGCCAGAACGGGATCGCTTAATAACGCATCTTCGAAACCGACTTCGGCAATGCGAATCAGGTAAGGGGTTAACGCCGCCGAAAGCGCCCGCGAGGCCGCAACGGGTACGCCGGCAGAAATATTCGGCACGCAGTAATGAATCACCCCGTCCACGGCAAAGGTAGGATTGTCGTGATTGGTTGCCTTGCTGGTTTCCACACTGCCACCCATGTCGATGTCCACATCCACAATCACCGATCCCTCTCGCATGGTCTTCACCATTTCCCGGGTGACGATTTTGGGCGGACTTTCCTGCGGCACCTGCACACAGGCAATCAGCAGGTCGGTTTCCGGCAGCAATTCCCGGATGTTGTCGTCGTTGCTAAACAGAGTGGTAATATTGTTGTAGCCCAGCAAGTCCAGGTTTTGCAGTTTATGGTAATCGGTGTCCAGTACAAAGACGTTCGCCCCGAGCTGGGCGGCGGTAATGGCCGCTTGCTGTCCCACGTTCCCGCTTCCCAGAATCACCACCCTGGCCGGTTCGTTCCCCATCAAGTGTCCCAGCAAAGTACCGGCTCCACCCAGCGGTTTCTGTAAAAAATAAGCGCCATTAATCACCGCCATTTTACCGCTAATCATGCTAATCGGCAGGGTAATGGGATGCGAATGATCGACCTCTTCCACCATTTCGTAAGCCAGGCAAGTGCAGCCCCGCGCCGCCAGAGATTTGGCCAGCTCCGGCCGGTTGGCGAAATGAAAAAAAGACATGATGATTTGATCTGGTTTGATGAGATCGAACTCTACCGACATAGGTTCACGCACTTTCAGAATCACATCAACCTGCGAGTAGAGCTTCTCCGAAGAGGGAACCACCGTGGCACCGGCCTGTTCGTATTGAGAATCGGTGGCTTTGCACGATTCCCCCGCTCCCGCTTCCACCAACACCTGGTGTCCCCGCCGCACCAACTCCTTCACCAAAAAAGGTAACGCTCCGACCCGGTACTCATGGGCACGGATTTCTCGAGGTACGCCAAAAATCATTTTTTTAAATCCTTTTCGTATTATTTAATTTAAAATAAAATCTTTCCGGCAAATATTCAAGAGAAATTCTTCCCGTAGGGAATGCCCCAGCCGGTGGCTTAACCACCGAGCTTTCGCCGGGAGAAGCGCCGTTTCACACCGGCACAAAGGCGACCTGCAGCAGGTGAGACTCGTCGAAAATAAGCTGGGCGGTGTGTAACACATCTTCCAGACGCAACCCATTGATCCGTTCGATCACGCTGTCGATATCTTCAAAACGGTTCAAATAAATTTCCAGGCGCGCTAACCGGCTCATTCGGCGGGCAGTGCTCTCCAATCCCAGAACCAGATTGCCTTTTAACTGGGACTTTAACCGGTCGAGTTCTTCTTGCGAAAGGGGTTCGTTTTTTACGCGTTTTATTTCTTCGTAAACCAGATGAAGGGCTTTCTCCATTTTGTGACGTTCGGTTCCCAGGTAGACCGCAAACAAGCCGTTGTCGCGGAAAAAATCCACAAAAGAATAAATGGAATAAGCAATCCCGTACTGCTCCCGAATACTTTGAAATAGCCGGGAACTCATGCCGCTTCCCAGCAAGGTGTTCAAGAGCAGTAAATCGTATTTGTGGCGGTCGGTGTACGCCACTCCCTTCACTCCCATGCAAATGTGGGCCTGTTTCACATTGCGCTTGAAGAAAAATTTTCCGTGACCGATTTCGCGGGGTGGCACCTCTTCCACCGCCTTCCCCTGGTGAGGGAACTGAAAATACTGTTCGCACAACTCCACCAGTTGCTGGTGTTCCAGGTTTCCGGCTGCGGCAATGACCACATTGCCACTGTGGTAATAATTGCGGTAAAACTCCAGGATGGCTTCTCGATCGATGGCCGAAACGCTTTTTTTATTTCCCAGGATGGGTAATCCCAGGGTGTGATTCGGGTAAAGCTTCTCCACAAACACTTCCTGCACCAGATCGTCCGGGGTGTCTTCCACACTGTCAATTTCGTCCAGAATAATGGAACGTTCTTTTTCCACCTCTTTTTCTGGAAACGTGGAATGACAAACCATGTCGGACAAGACATCCACCGCCAGAGGCAGATGGTTATCCAGGATTTCCGCGTAGTAGCAGGTCATTTCTTTACTGGTGAACGCATTCAAATTGCCGCCCACCGACTCC
>JAJRXE010000210.1 GCA_024276455.1 Calditrichota bacterium | reverse complement strand
GAACATACCGCTGATTCCAACGCAGACGCGCAAAATGAACTCTTGATCGCCGTCTTTCGCCAGACACGCGGGGAAACGGACCAGCCGCCGAGGATTTCAGAACGAACGTGCGAAAACGAACATTACTACGACGACCGCTTGCAATGGCGACGAACGCCTGGCCCATGGCGGCCGAGCGGGGACCAACCGGTATTTTTAGAAACGAGGCAACAGCAGTACCCACCCGTTGTCCGCCCAGATTAGGAATCAGCTGGGCTTGCGTGAAGGAATAGAAGAGCAATAAATAAAAGATGATTCGAATCGTTTTCATTATTTCACCTGCCGTTGATCTCAAAATTCAACTGAAAATCCAAAACGGATGTTACGCGGCCGTTTGTACCGGGCCGGATTCAGCGGGAACGGCTCTGAAATCGGATAAAACAAATCCGGATACAACGGATCGTTCCAACTAATGGGCGTTGGATCTCCGTAATGGTACGCATCGCCGGTTACCGGATTAATAATATTCGGATTCTTGTGGTTGAACAGGTTCACCACTTCAATGGTGAACACGAACTTTTTCCCGCGCATCTGGAAGAACTTCTTGAAGCTTAAATCGGCCCATTGCCAGTGTTTGCCCACTTTGCTGTAGCGCAAACTCTGGTCTTTCACGGTGGCGTAAACCGGGCGACCGTCTTCAGAACGGATATATTGAAATTCTGCCGGGGTGTAGCGGCGTCCGGCCATGGCAAACCAGCGGATATTCAGATTCCAATCGTCGAACAGTTTGAGCCCAAAAATGCTGGGAGCCTGCCCCTTGCGAACCCGCCAATTTAAGTTCATTTGCACCTGCCAGGGACGGTCCCAGGCGGCGTAGGTTTCTTTAATCGGCTGCTCGTCGATGCTGCCCTGAGCCACCAGCAAACCGATGTCCGGCGAAGAAGACTTGGTGGTGGTAATGGAATAAGAACCGCCAATATTGCCGGAGAAATACCGACCGATGCGGGTTTTGTACTCCACTTCGATTCCGCGGGAGCGTGCGTAATCCAGATTGACATAAAAAATTGCCGAACCGATGCGGGGAATTCCCCTAATGGTAGTGGTTTGCACGTAATCGTAAATGTCTTTGTAATAGCTGGTGATGCTGATGACGTCGTTCTCGGTAAATTTGTGGCGAATACCCAGCTCGTAAATCACCGAGGTTTCGGGATTGAGGTTAGGATTCCCGAATTTCTGATACGCCGATTTGGAAGACGCCCCGTTTAATTTGGCATAAACAAACTGGGGTTTCGGACGTTTGGAGAAGTGTCCGTAGTTGAAAAAGAGCATCTGATTGTTGGAAATGGGGTGAGACACTCCAATACGGGGCATCAGCCGCATTTTAAAATGCTGGCCAAACAGCACATAGGTGTCCTTCTTGTACTGCTCGCGCATTTCGTCGGTTAAAATGTTGGTGGTGTCGTCAATTGCCCGATCGACAAATTTTCCGGGGAACCAGTAATCCAGACGCACTCCGGCGTTCAGGTAAAAGCCCTCGAACTTAATGTCGTCCTGAACGTAAAAGGCGCCGTCCGCCGGGTACACCTTGTAAATATCCTGACTGGAACCGAAACCGCCTTCCAACCAGGGATCGATGATGTCGATCATCTGCATTTCCTTAAACGAGGCTTCGAAACCGGTTTTAATGGTGTGAATGTTCTTGTAACGGGTAGTCAAATCGCCGCGCAAGGTGTACCATTCAATGTAATGGTCGTGCCAGAAGGTGGCATTTCCGTAATCAATAAAACCGTCGCCGGGAATGACCCGAATTTTCGTGCTGTCGTTGCGGGGAATGTAATAGTGCACCGGCAAACGGGGAACGTCCAGCGGCTGGCGATACTCCGTCCAGTGTTTGCCCTGCCAGTCGGACCGCAGATGGGCCCAGTACTGGCTAAGACGAATTTCGTAAAAGGTGGTTTTATTCAATGTGTGCGTCCAGTGCAGGGTAATATTTTCGTTGTCGTGGGTGTAGGTATTAAAATTGTCCAGATTTTTGGAATAATTGTACGGAAAGCCCGGTCCCGGTTCCACATATTCGAGGGTGGTTTGCAGCGAGGTGGTATTCTGATTAATTGCAATCGAACGGCTGTAAGAAAGCGCCAACTTGTGCGTGGGATCGATTTTCCAGGTTAATTTGGCCAATCCGGACCAGAGGTTGTTTTGCCGGGGTGCCAGAGATGTGGGAGTTAGAAGCTCCTTACCAAACAGATTCAGGCGGGGAGAAATGGACGAGTACAGCTGCTTGGCGGTGCTGCCGGTGTAATCGTCTGCCACCTGAACGTAGAAATTGGTAAAAAAGTACAGTTTTCCCGGCAGATGAATCCCGAGCGGTTTCAACAAATAATTGGACACAATTTCCGGTCCACCCAGGTTGAATTCGAAAATATCGGTGTTAAAACTCCAGCTCTGCTCCCGAAACAATCCCAGATGGTCTGATTTGTAGGAGAAAAACCCGGCAAAGTTGTCGCCGCCGGATTTGGTT
Organism: Calditrichota bacterium; assembly: GCA_024276455.1. Classification (GTDB taxonomy): domain Bacteria; phylum Calditrichota; class Calditrichia; order RBG-13-44-9; family RBG-13-44-9; genus JAJRXE01. Next base: position 2,372 of record JAJRXE010000210.1, on the reverse strand, counting down.
TTCACGTTAATAATACCGGAGGTCGCCTGCCCGTACTCTGCCCGGAATCCGCCGGTAATAATTTCCACCTCTTCGATGGCGTTCGAGCTGATGTTCAGGCCGAAACCGGTTCCCGAAAGGGGATCCTGCACCGAAATGCCGTCCAGCATGTACTGAGCTTCGTAGGTACGACCCCCGCGAATGTGGATTTCATTGTCCTGTTCCACAATCCCAATCTGCTGACTGACAACCTGTTTCGCATTTTCCAGCACCTGATTGGTCAATTCTTCGCTGGTAACCGAGCGTTTGGTACTGGTTTCGTCCAGTTCCATTAAGGGCTTCTCACCCACCACCACAATCTCCTGTCCCAGCGCCAGCGAAGTCGGTTCCATTTTCAGCTTCAGGTCCACCGTTTCGCCAGCCCGCACTTTCACCCCGGTGCGCTTCATTACTTTGTAACCAATGTAGCTCACCTCCAGGGTGTACTCGCCCGGTTTTATATCTTTGATGACAAAAAATCCGTCCATGTCCGTGGAAGCGCCCAGGTAGGTTCCAATCACAACAATGTTGACGCCAATCAGGGGGTCGCCGGTTTCGGCATCGGTTACCACCCCCCGAATCGTTCCGAAATTTTCTTGCTGGGCAAAGGCACTTAAAATCAGAAACAGAATCAGAAAAAAAGATAGAGTTCTATTCTTCATCGTAAAATTCCGTTTTATTTAAATACACCATTCAGAATTATGTCAAAGAACTCTTCCAAATTATTGTTGCCATTCAACTGGTGCAGCGGCGTAGCCGAGAACACAAAATCGTACTCCCCGGTATTGTCGTTCCGACCCAGAATAATAAACATGGGATCCTCCGGGGGGTTAGAGGGATCGTCGAAGCGATAGAGCGGCACCGCCCCACCCTTGGGCACCAGGGCTTTTACCCCGGCAAAGAACTTGGACACCTTGAGTTCCGGCAACGGCGGCAAATCCGGAAACACCTCCTGAAATTCCGTTTGGGGATAATAAATGGAACCTGGGAAGAAACGGTAATTCCCCACCAGGGAATCCACCGGAGAAAAAGCCAACGGGTCTCCCTGTGCCCCGAAACTTTCCGTGAACATGGTGCTGTAAATAATCTTGCCCCCGCGATTGTTAAAATCCGGAATGGCGACCTGAGCGGCAATAAAATGTTCGTCTGTTTCCTGGGAAATATCGGTGTACCAGATGACCCGGTCGAACAGCATCATGGTTTCTTTAAATTGGATGATGGAGGCCGGGAACAATTCTTCAATGTTCCAGTAGCTGAAATTTTCTCCCTGGGGCACCAGTACATTTTCCAGAATGGTTTTGTAGGTGGCATCCGGGTACCCACTGGTGGGACCTTCGACCTCGTAGTCGTCAATCAGCAGGTAACGTCCCTTCGGTTCTTTTACATACCAGAATTTGGTGGGATCTTCCGGCATACGAATAATATTACTTTTCGAACCGGCCACATCCACCGCGCGAATCAGAAAAGAATGGGGAGACTCGGGGGTTAAACCGCTGTCGGCCGTCAGAATCAGCCGCCGTTGAAATCCCGGAATGGAACGCCAGCGGGTGGTGTCATCGTCCAGGGCGTACTCGAACCGCACAATGGTAGAATCGCCGTCAATATCGGTAGCTTTCCAGTTGAACACCGCTACGGTAAAAGTGGTGTCCGGGATTTGGCTGGTGGGAGTCCAGCTAATTACCGGCGGCGTATTTTTAATCGGGAAACGCTGCCGGGCGGGAGTTGGATCTTCGGCCCCATCGTCGTCCACCGCTTTCACCTGAAAGAGGTAAATCGTGTCCGTACCGGTGATTTCCAGCGGAAACGTAAGGGACCGCTCGGTGGTAAACGTCCAATCTTCCGGTGCCGGATCCTCTTTCCAGGTGTAATAAAACCCGACGACAAATCCATCCGGATCCCGACCATCCCAGGAAATTTTCTGAATGCTCTGGGTGTAGTTCAACAGTCGACCGGATTGAACGAACAGGTCGGTCTCCGGCGGTTGATTCACCACCAGATTCTCGATGCCACTCTCCGAGCAACTCCAGATCAGGAGCAAGAGACCCAGTAAAATCAGAGTAAGAAAAATTCGCTTCATAAAATTTTAATCTCGTATTTTTTACAATTTCTCTTTCACCATCTACCCAAAACGATTCTCCCGCTACCCCAAGAACCATTTTGGACAGATTGCGTCCACCGCTTTTCCCTGTCTCATTTTTTAAGAGGAGGCACCCCCGGGAGAGTGCCTCCTCCAAACTGTGCCCATTACTTCAAGAGAATCATCTTCTTTGTCTGACTGAAATCTTTGCTGTCCAACCGATAGAAGTAGATACCGGAACCCAGCGGTCGTCCGTTGTCATCGCGGCCGTCCCACT
>JAJRXE010000002.1 GCA_024276455.1 Calditrichota bacterium | reverse complement strand
GTCTATCTTGGAATGACCATCGCTCTTGCCGGACTTCCCATCGCCCTCAGAAGTTGGCTCGGGCTGATAGGGGTGTTCGCTTTCTTTCTTCCGAGCGAAATCTATCGAGCCCGCTTAGAAGAGAAGGCGTTGTGGCGTAAGTTCGGAAATGAGTGGGAATGCTATGCAGCCCATACAGGTTTCATCTTGCCGCTCATTGGCAAAGGGTAACACCCATCGTGCATTGCGGTGAAGTGGGAAACCAAATTAAGGCAGCACTGCCCAACAAGTCCCGCAAACCGATCGCCTGAGCTGGTTTTTTCTTGAAGCCGTTTTCGTTCTCGAAGTGCGTTTGGAATTGGGCATTACGTCGTTTCACCCGGGTGTAGTGAACTCTGTCGTTTTACCGCTCCTCATTCACCAAGAGAAAACACTTTATTATTTCGAGAGTTCTATTAATAGTTCGTCGGCTTGTTCCAATCCCCAATCGTCCCGGGATTGCCCCGTGACCAGAAACCGCCCTCCCTAAAAACAGCGCCGCAAGATACCCTGTTTCGCTACATTTTCCGCACTTTGCCGGCTGAAGGGCCAGGGAGATGATTTTACGCTAATTCCGGAAAAATCCTATCCCCGGTTCTATTGCACCGGGGTATCGGACCGTTTCAGAATGTAAATCTGGTAAGGTTTAAAAGAAAATTCCCCGGCACCATTTTTTACTTCCAGCGTCTTTCCGGTGACGAGATCCAAGAGGTCAAAACTCTGGCTTTTATTTTCCAATGGAACCTGGTAATCCAGCCGGGTGGGATTGTTGTTTAAAACCACCCAGATTTTTTCCCGCCCGTTTTGCCGGACAAATCCCAGCACCTTTTTGTTATTGTCAATCAGGAAGAACTCAATGTCGCCGGTAGCCAGAACGGGATTTTCCCGGCGAATGTGAATCAACTTTTTGTAACAGCTAAAAAGCGGCCGCATGAAATTCACCGCATCGTGGGGACGTTCTTTTCCCAGGGGGTGGTGGGTTTCCGCTTCGTACTGCAGTTCCGGCCAGACCATGGGTTTGCGGCAATCGGGATCGTCGCCGCCCCACATTCCGGCCTCGTCCCCGTAGTAAATCATGGGGGCGCCTGGCAGGGTCATCTGCAGTGCCACGATCAACTTCTGCTTGCGCCGCTCTTTGCGGGTGGGTTTGCGAACATCGTAATCGGGATTTTGCCCCGGATTGGCCGCATGGTCGTACCAGCGATCGGGATTCACAATCTGGGAAGCCAGCCGATCCACGTCGTGACTGTCCATCAGATTCATTAGCACGTACACATTTTCGCGGGGATAATCGCGGTAAATAGCCTGCAGGCTATCCACAAACGCCTGGACGGAAATCTGAATTTTATGATCGATCACGAAGCGCTTCACCGCCCGGGCAAAGCGGTAATTCATCACCGCATCGAACACATCGCCCTGCAGCCAGGGGGCGGCATTGAACATCTTGTTTTTCCGCCAGTTTTCCCACCAGACTTCGCCGGTCAGGTAAGCGTCCGGATTCACTTCTTTCACCCAGCGGCGGAAATCGCGCCAGAACCCGATTTTGACCATTTCCGCCACATCCAGCCGCCAGCCATCGATGCCGTCCGAAGGATCTCCGTCGCCGTTGGGATCGCCCCAGCGGCGCACCACCGCCCGAATATGCTCGCGAATCGGCTCGACCAGACCATGCTCATCTTCCCGCAGCTCCGGCAAGTCCTTTACCCCGTACCAGCCCTGGTACTCGAACTCGTTCTCCGGGGTGCTGGGATCGTCCCAGCGCTTAATAATGAACCAGTCTTTGTAAGGAGAATTTTGCTGATTCTTCACCACATCCTGAAACGCCCAGAAAGTGGCGCCCACGTGGTTAAACACCCCATCAATAATCACCCGGATGCCCCGGCGATGACATTCGCGAATGAGCTTCAGAAAGAGACTGTCTGCCGTGGTCCACTGCCAGGTCGCCGGATCAGCGGGATTTTCCTGCTCCCAGATTTCCCGATCGCGCTGAGGATTGGGACCAAAATTGTTGTCGATGTGGTGGTAAAATGTGGCATCGTATTTATGGTGGGAAGGCGATTCAAAGAGGGGATTGAAATAGATGGCGGTAATGCCTAGCTCCTGTAAATAGTCCAGGCGATCCAGCACTCCCTGCAAATCGCCGCCGTAGCGCCGCATGCCGGCAATCTGGTAAAATCCCATGTCCACCTTCTGCTCCCAGGGTTGCAATTTAAACCAATCGGAGGTCCAGGGACTCCTTTGCCAGCCCGGCGGGGTAAAATAGGGCCAGGCGCCTTCCAGGTCTAACGGCCGGGGATCGTTGGTGGTATCGCCATTCCAGAACCGCTCCGGAAATATTTGATACCAGACGGCTGATTTCGCCCACTCGGGCACCGCTGTTTTTACCTGCTCGGGCGGAAGTTTCTGGCGGCTGCAATTCACCACCAGGAAAAACGCCATTAGTAAGGTCAAAGCTTTTTTCATCGTCTTCACCATTGTTTTCTATTCTGACTAAAAAAACAAAAGGACAGCCGCTCACCGCTTACCGACTGTCCTTTTTATTTTTTAAAGTTGATTCATCCGAAACTTAAGCATCTTTGAGTTTCACCCGATCGATTAAAGAAATAAGCATTCCCACCAGTAACAAAATGGTACCCAGCCAGAGTAAACTAATGAGGGGCTTTTCGCTAACTTCCACCGCCAGCATATCGCGCGCGGTGCTCTGATTGGGATCGGGAGAAATAATATTTAACCGGATCATTCCGGTATTGGCGTCCAGGGCAGCGAGCTGAACTTTGTAATCCGTTCCGGGAACTGCCACCTCATCACCACGCATTTCCCCATTCTCCATCCAGAGGGCCGGTTGCAGATTCACCTCCTGAGTCTTCCCATCTTTCTGATAGGAAACCGTTAAATCCGCCTTGACCTTCATGTGGCCACCATCGGCATGCCCCCCAACAATGAAGCGGTTAAACTTAATGGTCAAATCGGAAAATTTCTTCTCTTCATTTTTCAATAAGCTGACCGCATTCTGGTCTTCCCGTTTGGCTGGCATGTACGAGATGGGTGAAATGTAAATATCCTTAATAAATCCCATTTTTACATGGGGAGACACCATGTAGCTCTTGGTAAAATCGCTGTAGTAAAACTGAGGATCCGCTTCGTACACTTCCTTGCCGTTTTTCACCAACACCATGACCCGATCTTTGCCGTCCGGCATTTTCACAAACTTCTCGAATTGCAACTGGTAGCCAAACTTGGTGGTGCGGAATTCTCCCAGCGGCAGGGTTACCTTCTCGTGGTCATCGTAAACTGAGGAAGTAATAATGCCAATAATCATGAAGGCAATGCCCACATGAGTCAGGTAAGCTCCGGCGCGGGTGGGCACTTTTCGCAGCAGACGCACAATAACAATACCATTGAGGAAAATCACCCCGGAGGAAAGGAAGGTCAGAAAAAGCGAAATCGGTTTATTCATCCCCAGAACAAACGAGACAATGGTTACCACCAGGGCTGCCCCAGCACTAATGGCGATGGTTTTCACATCGCGCAATTCGGACACTTTCCAGGCCAGCAAAGGAGCCAGTGCCATGGAGAAGAGCATGAAAATGGCCACCGGAATGCTGATCTTATTGTAAAAATCGATGGACACATTGGAAGGTTGCCCAAAAAGTCCTGTGTAAATTGGCGAGGAAGTTGCCAGAAACACCACCACCGCCGTAAACAGCAGCGCCATCATTCCAATGAGAATGAACGTTTCCCGACTAAAGATTCCTTCCGCAAAACGATTGCTTTCTATCTCCCGGTAAGACCGGAAAAAGAAGTAAAGGAAGAGTCCCACATACAGCAG
>JAJRXE010000209.1 GCA_024276455.1 Calditrichota bacterium | reverse complement strand
CTCCGGCATCGGCAATACCGGTTCCCAGACCACCCCCTTCACCCAGCACATCGGCATACGCCGAGCTGCCCGATCCGGCTCCTCCGGCTGCGGTAAGGGCTGCCAAAACGCCGTAACCGGCCGCTTCTTGCTCCATTTGAGCCCGCTTCTGTCGCCGGACCGCCGCTCCCACTCTGCGCCGCTGCACCTTCTGGGTGGCCGACTCGTTGACCAGTTTTTTACTCTCTTCGCTCAATTGCTCTTCGGCCTGCTTCTCTCCCTCGGCGGCAAACATGCCCCCTTCACCTTCTCCCTCCTGAACCGTCGGTTCAGTGGGGGTTGCCAACTCGGCATAGAACTGCTGAATATAGTTCTGTTTAATCTTTTGCTGTTCCTTTTCGGAGAGTTGCCACTCACGGGTGCTCATAAACCAGACAAACGCATACAAAATCACCCAAGTAATAATCAGGATCAGATAGTACCGTTTATCGAGCAGTTCCCAAAAGTTACGTTCAAATTCTTTGGGAAAACCCGCCAATCGAAATCCTTCCCCGCCTCCCCTTCCGTACGGAGGCATTGCTGGATTTTGTTGTTTGATAGGCGTCATAATTTTACATCCTCTTTCCCGAATAGTTATTTTTCTTGATACGTTAACAATCTCAACTTATTGAACTCCGACTGCCCACAGGTGTACAAGACCTTCACCAGGAGCTGAAAAGGGGTATTTTCGTCTGCCTCGATGATGACTTCATGGGTAAAAGGTTTACCAAACCGGATCTCATCCTCCTTCGCCATGTCGGCTAATTTACGCAGTTTGGCATACAGGGCCGGAATCAGGTTCTGATCTGTCGGGACTTCGTCGAGACGCATCACGACCTCATCACCCACGATGATATCGTGCCGCGTTACGGCGACCTCCAATTCTTTCCGCGGCTGCTCCTTGCTCAAGGAATAGGGCAGTTTCATGTCCTCGGATGGAGTCATTATCTGTCCGGTGGTCGAATAGGTCTTCAGTAAGAAGAGCAAAATAATCGTCATCATGTCCATCATGGACGTAAGGTTCAGGTCCTCACGTCTTATAAACAAGTGTTTCTTTCGTCTCGAAGGAATAAAAGCCATTTTATTTACACCCCACGGTTATTAGGTCACTACCTGGCCGATAATTATTTGAGGGAACAGCGGCTGCTCATTTCCCTCCTCATCGGTAAACGACGTTACATAATCCATCGTTTTGATGAGAAATTTGTAGGCAATATCGGACTCGGCGGTGATCATAATGGTTTCCTTGTCCACGAAATCGGTGGGAAGAACCTTCTCTTTAATTTCCCGCAACTTTGCCTGCAGTTTTTCAAAATCGTACTCACCGTTCTCCTTTAACGGGATCGACGGTTCTGCAGATTGAGTGTCTCGGTTTTCTTCCGCACTCAAAAAGCCACTCGTCGTACCAATGTAAAAACCTTTTTTGGAAATGATCACCGTTAAACCAAGCCGTTTCTCTATTTCCGTCGGTTTATTCGTGTCCACTCCGCCTAAGCCAGCGCTCTTGGGCGGCAGATTCAACTTCTTGACCGCCAGCTTGGTCCACACCGAACCCGCCAGCAAAAGGGGAATAAGAACCACCATCAAATTCATTACCGGCCGAATATCCAGAGACATCTGTTCCATTTTCAGATGTATGCGCATTGAGGGTTTGTAAGCCATTTGACGCCTCTCTTATTAACGGTTCCCGGTAATCAAATTAATCAACTTTACTAAATGTTCGTCCATTTCGTCAATAATTTGAGTGGTTTTATTCTGAATAATGTTGTACACAATCAAGGTCGGCACGGCAACAGCCAGACCGAAAATGGTTGTGTTCATGGCCACCGAAATACCGCGAGCCAGCACTTTGGGTTTATCCGCTTCCGGAATGGCCGTACCACCAATCGCCTCGAAAGAGAGAATCAGACCGTAGATGGTTCCCATCAAACCGGTCAGGGTAGCCACATTTGCCAGCATGGAGAGGTAATTGGTGCGTTTTTGCAGTTGCGGAATCACCTCCAGGGTACCTTCATCCACCGCATTCTGAATGGAACGGAAGTCCAGGCTTTCGCTTTCGGCAACCCGTTTCAAGCCGGCCAAAACCACGTACGGAAGCGCTTTCTGCTTCCCCTGTTCGCACAACTCAATCGCCCGTTTAATATTGCCGCTGGTTACCAGCTTGCGGATTTCCATCATAAACTTGTCTGCATTCACATTCGAACGCACCATCACGTAGTAAATTCGTTCCACAGCAATGGCAATCGCAACAATAAACATGGCTAAAATGATCCACATGAAGATATAACCCGACGAACTGGTGCTGAAATTCTCAAAAAAATGTTTCCAAAATTGAATGCCAGAACCCATAACGTAAAACCTCCTTAAATTTGGATATTATTTAATTAGTTTTTATTCCAAACACTTAAAAACGTTTTTTATTTAAAAGCGCTTCGATATTTACAACCGGTTGCACTCTGCCGCTGGTAATCGGCTCGAACTCTATTCGTTCCGCCTGCGAAGAAAGCTCGTTCTCGAAGGACTTATCAGCCGTCACATCCTCGAAATTGGGCTTTATTCGTCGATCGAACATTTTCACCTGCGGCAACTCCACCCGGGCAGAGATGGTGTACGTTTTCCCCAACTTGGTTAAGTCTATCAAGGTGCGCTGGGGCGCCTGACTTTGTGTTTGTCCCTGTCCCTGCGCGAAAAGCGATAGACTTAACAATAATACGACCAGAATGGCTGTTAACTTTACCATGTTTTTTACCTGCAATATGTTTTAGTGATAAATAATTCGATTCTTATTTAAAATCATCACGGTTTTAAGTCGATTTTCATCCACACTCTCGGCAATTTGTTTTCGGAGACGTTCGGCGGCAGCGGTGACTTCTCCGGGTAACAGCTCTAACTCCATATAGAAGCGTAATCCGTAGCGAGGCACATTGTCGTAGTCTCCCACGTCGATGGCAATGAGGTTGTCTCCCTGCTTTAAATAATCGCTGAAGGCAATAAATTCCACCGAATCCACCTCGGTAAAGATGCGAGTGTCGTCCCCTTTAATGTATTCTCCATTCAGATAGAAATGGTATTCATCATCGGCGGTAATGTACACATGACCGCCCACCGGTCGGGCATTTAAGCGGAAATGCTTACGGAAAAAGGCAACCAAAGTGTCCGGCTCGGCGCTAACAGCAGGGGTTGTTGCAGTCGTGTCTGTGCTGAGACCGCTGGCAAGGGCCGGTTCAAGCACTTCTTTCTCCTCCAATTCCAGGGAACGAGGCCCGCTCCGGGTGGTATCCATGGCAGTGGTATCCATCGCGGTGGTATCCGGAGCCGTTTCCCCGGTTACTGCTTTGTTTTTGGTGATCCAGATTGCCGGTGGATTAATTCCTTCGGAGGCGAACAACGAGAAGAACATATCCGCAGGTACCTGCACAATCACCGCCTTTTTCCACTGGCTGTCATCCAGATCTGGATTGGTCCAATCCAGCGCAAACGAATCGCTAACAAACCAGGTACTGTCGCTCATTACAATGAGTTTTTCTTTGGGCATGTCGCCTAAATATTTCGCCGGATCCAGTTCAATCAATTTTGCCAGAATTAGTTTGGTCCAGATATTGTCTTTCAGGTCGTAATCTTTAGTAATCTGATAAGCCAATTCCAGGGTGCGCTTGGCGTATTCTTCCAGGGTCGAACGCTGATCATCAAAGTAAACACCGCCAAGCTGGTAACGCTGGTCGCCGGTTTCATCCGATTTGGCGTAGTAGTTATCGCGATTCTGGGCGGCCTCATTCGCCAGATCCAACATCAGCGTCCCCGTTTCGTAGGCCAGATTTAGCAACCGCTCCTGGGTGGTTAAAACCGCATCGTTTTCAATATTATTATCGCGGGCAAACATTAAGGTGCCCTGGTAATAATTCAGCGAGGTGCCTAAAAATTCATTAATGTAATCCAGGGTTGTCAACACCTGCTCGTTGTAATCCAAGGAATTTAAACCGTCCGGTGTGGTGGCATTGTCTCCGGCATCGATTAACTTAACCAGCTCTTTCACCTGATCCCGATAAATTCGAGCGGCATCCTTGGTTAACAGGCCGTACTGGTCGCCCAGAATATTGTTAGTCAGCAGAATCTTCCGTTTCGACTCCCGCACATATTTATTATCCAGTCCAACCTGGGAAGAAATCCGGATATTTTTTAAATGGGCTTCCATGGTAACGCGGACCGCCGGCGCCACGGCTCGTTCCAGCAGTAGTTTTTTCCAGGACAGATATTTTAATCCGGTAAAGGGACTCTTTTGCCGCAGATAAGCAGTAATGAATTCCGAAGAACGCTCTGCTACCGTGTAAAGGATGTAAGAAATTTTCTCTTCGGCTTTATTGTACCAGCGCAACGCCACATCCCGGGTGCTGTCCTGAATACTTTCTTTTAACACGATACTCACTGAATCCTCGGTTTCGCTGGTCGGTTGTTGAGTTCCTGTCGTATCGAATAACGATATTTCTAATTTCTCGGCATAAACCGGGATATTCTTAATTACGTTTTTATATTCTTCCACTGCCCGATCGTAAGCGGGAACGGCTGCTTTAAATACCTTATCGCGTTGAACCAGTCGCTGGTCTTCGGTTAAATTTGGCGGCAATTCCTGGTCGGCAATGGCATCGGCAAATTTTTCGTACGCTTCCGCCACCCGATACATGGCTTCGAATCCACGAATAGACCCCAGTTTAATTACCTTCGTAAACGCATCGATGGTCGCCAGCAGCTTGTCTTTTTTACGCTTGAGTTGAGCCCGTAAGGTCGCTTCCGGATAGGTTAATTTTATGTCCTGAAATTCTTTGTATTCAATTTCCCCCAGCTTAAAATAAGCCTCGGCGGCATAGTAAAGGTTGGGATCTTTCCCGATTCGGGCGAATTCTTCGCTCTTGGCAATGGCCTTCTGGAATTCCTGTTTGGCAAGATCGTACTGTCCTCTCTCGTAGTAATACTCGCCCCGGCGGTAGAAGGCTTCGATGGTGCGCGGATCGTTGGGATAATGTTGGGCAAAATCGTTGTAAATCCGATTTGCCGCCGCCAGGTCGTTCAACTTCAAGTAGTACCGGGCATTTTCGAACAAGAGGTCTTTTGATTCCGGATTCTGGGGATATTTCTCGATGTATTTATTGTTCGCCCGAACTGCGTCGGCCCAGGCACCGGCTTTGGCGTAAAAAATACTGGCATTGTACAGCGCGGCTTCAGCATCTTTGCTCTCCGGATAAAGTTCCACAATCCGTTCGTAGGTTCGCCCGACCCCTTTGTAATCTTCAATCTGCTTGTAAGCATCCGCAATTCGTCCCAAAGCAATTAAACGGTAGGAAGATTTGGGAAAGTTCTCCACCAGCGTGTCGTACACGGCAATGGCTTTCTGCCATTCTTCCGCTTTCTCATAATTACGGGCACTATTAATCAAAGCCAGATCAACAATTTTTTGATTGGCCCGCCCTTCGGTATACACCCGGAAAAACTCCTGTGCGGCTTCCAGGTACTGTCCTTCCTGCTCCAGACGCTCGGCATTTTTGTAAATGGATTCCCCGATTCGCTTCCGGGCTATTTCCATCTGGTCTTCCGGTAAATTGCCCGTCTCGACAATTTTGCGGGCCACATATTCGGCATCCTTGTATTTTCCCAGGAAGAAATAGCTGTTCATCAGGGAGATTAAACCAATGCTCCGCTGCTGAGCATTGGGAAATTTGGTCACCATGGTCTGATAATATTTTCGAGCCAGGTCGAATTGCCCATGCTGGTAATACAAAGCGCCGGCGTTGGCCAAATAGGTGGCGGTCTTTTCAGTGTCCGGGAACAATTTAATGTAATTGTCGTAAGCCTCGGCTAACATTTTCTCTTCTTCGGTTAAATCGCGAGCGGCAATCTGAGCCATATCCATGCCGGCTATCTGAGTGGTATCCACTGTGGTCCGTTTTAATTGAACCAGCGTTTGGGCCACCGCAATAGCATTATTAGCCGCTTCTTCCCGATGTTCAGATTCTAGGTAATCGTTGCTCACCCGAATATATTCCTCAAACGCTTCTTTGTAACGACCCAATTTGGTGTCCAATACATAAGCCAGAGACCAGTTGATTTCGTAGGCGTTTTCATCCGTGGGGAAATATTCAATGTATTTTTTGGCCAACTTGGCAAACTCGCTGTACGCGGCCAGGGAATCTCCCCCGGCTTTTTCCAGTTCCTCGGCCTGAGCCAATTTGTAAAGCAAATTCCCTCGCAACGCTTCTTCGGTAATCTGGTAAGCTTCGTTGAGCACATCCAAACGTTCCGGGATGTTGCTCTGCTCAATCTTGGCATACCATTCTGAAGTGGGGTTGTACATCTCAAAGACCTTTTCGCGCTGCCGGTAGGCATCTTCCAGCCGATTCGCCAGAACATACACGTCGGCAATTTTCTTACCAATCAGTGGCGCATGGATGTAATCCGGGTACAACTCTAACAGGCGATTGTAAGCACGAATACTCTTGTCGTAGTCCACGATGCGGGCGTACAAATCGCCCATATCCGAAAGCACATGCACTCCGAATTTCGGTAAACCGAGATCCTGCAAATAGCGGGTTATTTTTCCGATCCCATCGGGGGCATACGAAGTATCGACAAAACAAGCCGCCAGATACTGCATGGCCTCCGGTTGAATGTTCGATTTAACGTACTTCCCTTCCGGGTCAAGCTTGCGATTTTTCTCGATGTCCTGAATCACTAAAGTGAAGTAAAGAATCGCGTCGGTGTAATTTTCCGGATTATCCGCTGCCAGGCGGTAGTAGGTCCATCCCAATTTGTAAAGTGCCTCGTCGTAACGGGGAGAATCCTTAAACTGAATAACATTTTTATAGAGCAGAGCAGCTTTACGCAAATTGCGAATGGCATCCTCTCTGGATTGCCCCAATTTGGGCTGGAAATAAAATTCGGCCAGATGCATATAAGCTTCCGGAGTGTATTCGCCTTCGGGATATTTATCGATCAGCTCCTGGTAAACCTGCCGAGCAGCCTCTTCTTCGTTCATCTTTTCCAGCAAATAGGCCTTGTTGTAAAGGGCATCGTCGGCCAGGTCGGATTCCGGAAAGTTTTTCAGGATTAAATCGTAAATGGCAATCGGTTTTTGGTAATTTTTCTTGGGGAATTCCGGTTTTTGGGGTTCGACTTTAATTTTCCCCGCCCGATAGGCCTCTAATTGCTTTTCGTATTCATCATATTGGCGGTTGTACTTCTCCATTGCATCTTCGAATTCCGCATCCGCTTCCTCAATGTAATATTCCGCCACCCGAATGAGAATCAGATCCTGCTTCTCGTTCTCTTCCCGTTTTTTATTCAAGAAATCTTTACTGAGGTCTATTCCCCGCTGTAAATCCTTCTGTTGCTCTTCAATTAACCGCTGCCTCTCCTGCTCCAGCATTTTTTTCAGCTTCACCAGATCCTCGATGGAGAACTTATTCAACAGCGAATCGTCAAGCGCAATGCTCCCTGTTTGGGCAGAAAGGTTGGAATACGCCATTGCCCCGAATAGAACGACTACCAGCAAGACCAAAGGCTTTTTAAAAATAGGGAACAGTTTCATATGCAATACCTTTTTGATTTCTATTAACTAAAACTTTCATTCTTCGAATTCACTGGTTCGTTTGTCAAAGAATGTTTCGCGGAAAGCTCGTTCCCGCTCCGCCCTCAGGCGAATCCTTTCTTCGATCCGAGCCTTCATGGTCATGAAACGGATTTCCGCTTCAATCTTTTTCAATTTATCTTCCACGACCTTGCGACGCTGGTCGAGCAGGTCCTTGGTTGCGTTGTACAATTGGGAAACTTCCGTTAGACGTTTTTGTAACCGGTTGCGCTGCCCGAACTGCACGTCGATAATTCCAAAGGCTCCAAAATCCCCCCATTTGTCAAATTCGGCATAATGTTCTCCGGGAGACACATCGAAGGTAGCGGTGTAAAGGGCGTCGTATTTTTTCCGCAACTCCGACAATCTGTCGATCTCACGTTCCAATTCATTCACCCGTCGATAATTGGCAGCCACTTTCTCCCGCTCGACTTCTTTCTGCAACGCTGCAATCTGGGCATCCAGGGTACGCAACTCCTGGCGAATTGTCTGGCGTTGTTGTTCCAGCTGGCGGGTCCGGAACTGATATTCCGCCTCTTTACGAGTGATGGGATACGCATCGAACCAGTTAAAGTAGGTTGCCTGTAACAAGTATTTTTCGGGGAACATATCCAACACCGCAGTCAACCGCACAATTGCACTATCCGCTTTCTCGACCGCCGCCTGGTTTCCTTTGGCTTCGGCCACCGCCTTAATCTGTTTGAACTCTTCCAGCTGGTCCAGGATATCGTTAATCTCGCGGGTTAACGCGGAGCCCACCGAAGCCATTTCGGCCAAATCCATTTCGTACAACTGCTGTTCCAAATTATCTGCCAGATCGGATGCCCGGATGTAGGCATCGCGGTTGTTCTCCTGCAAAGCCTTATTGGCCAGGTACACCGCCTGGCTGTACAGAGCCTCGATGCTATCTCTTTCGGCCAAAAAACTGGCCACGCTTTTTTCCTTTCGTTTAGCATCATACACCTCTTCATACATGGAACGAGCAAGCAGCGGTTTGTTTTCGATCTGATAAATGTACGCCAGGAGGCTCTGGGCTTCCATTCGGTACTCAGAAGCGTAATAATTGTCAATTAATTGCTGAGCATAGTATTTTGCCCGTGAATAATCCGGCTCGTTAAATAACAGAGCGTTGTTTTCGGCTATTTTGAACATGGTCCAGGCCATGGCATTCAGTACCTTGTCGTATCGAGCGAAATCTTCCGGAATCAACGCCAGGGTTTCTGCCGCCTGAGTGTATTCCTGCTTCTGGAAATGAATCAATGCCAATTTGTAAAGCGCCCGAGCGTAAATATCGGCCGGAACATCCCGGCGAGCAATCAGGGAATTGAACACATTCTGGGCCATTTCGTAGTTTTTGCCCGCCGCATAAATGCTCCCCACCAGATATTGCGCCAGGAAATAATAGGGAGATTTTTCGGGAAAGGAGAGAAAGATATCCACCGCTTCATTGAAACGATTCTGATGGAAATAAGTGAGTCCCACCAGGAATTGAATCTCCGGAAGATCCGGGTCGTTTTCGCCGACCAGGTTGCGATAATGCTGGTAATATTTAAATACCGCCGGATAATCTTTCAGCTTGTGAGCGATTTGGATTAAACGGCTGTACACTTTGGGAGTAAAAGAACTTCCGGGATATTCCTGCAACAGCTGTAAATAGATGCTATTGGCACGATCGAAACGGTTCAGGGCGAAATTGCTTTCCGCCCAGTAAAAATAAACATCGTCCAGATTTTTAATTCCTGCCGGTTGGTACGTTTCTACCAGGTCTGCCAAAAGCCGATCCGCTAAATCGTATTCGAAATAATTAAACGCACCCAAGGCCATACGCAATTGGTTTTTAAACATGCGCAGCACATCCTGCAGGGAACCGGACTTAATCAAATTCATGCGGGCAATTTTCACATCCAGCAGCCGGGCATCGTACTGGGTGGTTTGAGTTTTTTTCCATTCCTCGAACAAGTTAAAGATCGTGGGCTGGACATCCAGCGGTACATTTTCCAGTTGCCCAACCTCCCCAAAAGCATGAAGCAGCCGATCTTTGGAGCTGGAAATTTTGGTGGTCAGTTTTTCCGGCTCCTGAATCTGATCTAATTTAATCATCTCTTCGGCCACATAAAGCAACTGGAGGGCATCTTCGAACACTTTTTTCTTCTTGTAATCAATTTCGCCGGACTGAATGGTATAGCGCATTCGGACTTCCAGGTCTTTCACAAACGCATCTAACTCGGTAATTCCGGCTTTTTTTAACCGTTGTTTTAATGTTTCCAGCTCTTGCAATTGTTCTTTCAGGTCGTTGAAATATCTCATTCTGGCGGCTTTCGGATCCACAATGCGCTGCCGCATTTCATTGTTTACCAACCGCATCAGCGTTACCAGAAATTTCTCGCGGGGTAAATCCTCTTCCCCGTAAGCCACAAAAAGCGTTTTTACATATTTCAAAAGCGCCAGGTTGAATTCCAGATCCGACAACTGTTCAATCTTCATTCTTAGCTGGGTGGTGTCAACAACTGTTTGGGAAGTCGCCCGGGAGGGAAGGAAGCCAAGCAAAACGACCAAAGCAAGACAAACCGACAGGAATAATTTCCGTGTCATGATAATATCCATGTTTTATTTTCAAATTAAAAAAACAATTTGCCACAAGTCAAACTTTAAATGGGGGAAGGCTCTTTTATTTTCGCTGAGCCACCCTCAAACGATTCAACGCACGGGCTAAGGCCAACTGGGCTCTTTGTACATCAATATTTTTATCTTTTTGCTTTAAACGTTCTCTGGCCCGTTCGGCCGCCGCCTGCGCCCTGGCCACATCGATTTCATCGGCACGCTCACACGTATCTAACAATAAAGATACTTTATTGTTCAATGCTTCGAGAAATCCGCCACTGGTTGCAAAGAACCAGGTGCCCTCGGCCGATTCTAATTTTATTTCTCCCACTTCCAGGTGGCTGATGAATGGCGCGTGCTGGTAAAGTATTTGAAATCTTCCCTTTACGCCGGGTGCGGAACAGCTTATTACGTTCTCAAATGTTTTCTTAAACTGCGGCGTCGTAATTTCTACTGTTATTACATGACTTTCCATTTCAATAAACCCATTATCGTTTATTTATTATTTTACTTTAGGTAATTTTTGGTGCAGGATAAATGAAAATAAAGGGGATATGTTCATATCCCCTTGTATTATTAAAAAAACCGTTACGGATACTAACGCGACAATTCTTTTGCCTTTTCGACGGCTTCATCGATGGTTCCGACCATGTAGAACGCTTGCTCTGGCAGATCATCGTACTCGCCTTCAATAATGCCCTTAAACCCGCGAATGGTTTCCTCCAGCGGCACGTACTTGCCCGGTCGGCCGGTAAACTCTTCCGCCACGAAGAACGGTTGGGAGAGAAAACGTTGAATCCGGCGAGCCCGTGCCACCACAATCTTGTCCTCGTCGGAAAGCTCGTCCATTCCCAGGATGGCAATAATGTCCTGCAAGTCTTTGTATTTCTGCAGAATTTCCTGAACGGATTTTGCCACGTAGTAATGTTCTTCGCCCACAATTCGCGGATCGAGGATTCGCGAGGTGGAATCCAGGGGATCCACCGCCGGATAAATACTCATCTCAGCAATCTGGCGGGAGAGTACCGTGGTGGCGTCCAGGTGGCCGAAAGTGGTCGCCGGGGCCGGGTCGGTAAGGTCGTCCGCCGGTACGTAAATGGCCTGCACCGAGGTAATGGAGCCCCGTTTGGTACTGGTAATGCGCTCCTGCAACTCGCCCATTTCGGTGGCCAGAGTGGGCTGATAGCCCACCGCGGAGGGCATCCGACCTAACAGCGCAGACACTTCCGAACCAGCCTGGGTAAAACGGAAAATGTTGTCGATGAACAGCAACACATCACGGCCTTCTTCATCGCGGAAATACTCCGCAATGGTTAAACCGGTGAGTCCAACCCGCTGGCGGGCACCGGGCGGTTCGTTCATCTGCCCGAACACCAGGGCGGTTTTGCTTAATACCCCACTTTGCTTCATCTCCAGCCAGAGGTCATTCCCTTCCCGGGTGCGTTCACCCACTCCCGAGAACACCGAAATACCGCCATGTTCGGTGGCAATGTTGCGAATTAACTCCATAATCAACACCGTCTTTCCAACTCCGGCACCGCCGAACAATCCGGTTTTCCCGCCCTTGGAATACGGCTCCAGCAGGTCAATGACTTTAATGCCGGTTTCTAACAATTCGGTTTCCACATTTAACTCTTCGAAGGAAGGTGCCTCGCGGTGAATGGGAAAACGCTTCTTAGTTTTAATCGGTCCGGCTTCATCAATCGGTTCACCCACTACATTAATCAAACGGCCCAACACTTCCGGTCCCACCGGCACCGAGATTGGTTCCCCCGTATCGAACGCTTCCGTTCCGCGAACCAAACCATCGGTAGAATCCATCGCCACGCAACGAACCACATTTTCGCCCAGGTGTTGCTGGACCTCTAATACCAGAGTCGGTTCATTCTCCCGCTCAATTTTAACCGCATTGTAAATTGCCGGCAATTCCACTTCCGGGAATTCAATGTCAACCACAGGCCCGATTACCTGTTTCACTGTGCCTTTACTCATACGTGAACATCCTTTATTTTATTTAAATATTATCCGGTTTTTAACGCTTCGGCACCACCAACAATTTCGGTGATTTCTTTGGTGATAGCCGCCTGACGGGCGCGGTTGTAGAACAGCGTCAGATCGTGAATGAGTTCCGAAGCATTGTCGGTTGCATTCTCCATGGCAGTCATCCGGGCACCCTGCTCCGAGGCGTAGGATTCCAGAAGCACCCGCCACATCTGCATCTCCAGATGGCGCGGCAACAATTCTTTCAGTAACGTTTCCCGATCCGGTTCGTAAATGTAATCGATTCGTACTTTCTGTTCTTCAAATTCGGCCGGTTGCAGCGGCAAATACTGCTCGATCAGCAAGTTCTGCTGTGCCACATTTTTGAATTCGTTGTACACAATCTCGATGACATCCGTCCGGTCTTGCAAATAATAATCCACCAGAAAACGGCTGATTTGTTTGGCGTGCAGGAAATCCAGGTTGTTAAAGAACTGAATGAAATGATGCACGACCTGGAAGTCGCGTTTCGCAAAGAAATCGTACCCTTTTTTGCCCACACACAGCAACGAGACTTCTTTGTCCTTATGGAAATCGATCCGGTGCAGGGTCTGTTTAATAACGTTGAAGTTGAAGGCGCCGCACAGACCGCGGTCGGCTGTAACGGTCACCAACAACACCCGTTGCGGCTCCCGGGGCTTCAACAATGGTTCCCCTGTGGGATCCACCGTTGCCACCAGGTGCTGTACCATCTCCTCGATTTTGCGCCCGTAAGGTCGCGCAGCCAAGGCTTTTTCCTGGGCACGCCGTAACTTTGCCGCCGCCACCATTTTCATGGCTTTGGTTACTTGCTGGGTGCTCTTGATGCTGTTAATTCGACGCCGGATCTCGCGTAAGGTCGCCATAAATGTTTATTCCTCAACCTTAAATACGTTTAGAAATTCCTGAGCAATCTGTCGTAATTTTTCCTTGGTCTCGTCGGACAACACTTTTTCTTCGGCAATGGTGCGAAGCACATCGGGGTATTTTCCATCCAGATATTCCAGATATTCCGCTTCGAAACGCCGAATGACGCCGACCGGCAGCTCGTCCAGTAACCCTTCCACGCCCACAAAAATGATGGCAATCTGTTTTTCCACCGGCATGGGCTGGTACTGGTCCTGCTTCAGAATTTCCACCAGACGTTGTCCGCGAGTAATCTGCTGCTGGGTTGCTTTGTCCAGATCGGAACCGAATTTTACAAACGCTTCCAGTTCGCGATACTGGGCCAGGTCGAGGCGTAAACTACCGGCCACCTGTTTCATGGCTTTGATCTGAGCATTGCCGCCCACCCGGCTCACCGAAATACCGGGATTTACCGCCGGACGCACACCGGAATAGAACAGACTGGGTTCCAGGTAAATCTGTCCGTCGGTAATGGAAATCACGTTGGTGGGGATGTAGGCCGACACGTCGCCCGCCTGGGTCTCGATAATGGGGAGCGCCGTTAGCGACCCGCCGCCCTTTTCGTCGCTCATCTTGGCGGCGCGTTCCAACAGGCGAGAGTGCAGGTAGAAAATATCGCCCGGATAAGCCTCGCGTCCCGGCGGCCGGCGCAACAGCAGCGACACCTGCCGGTACGCCCAGGCATGCTTGGTCAAATCGTCGTAAATAATCAGGGCATGCATGCCATTATCGCGGAAGTATTCCCCCATGGCGGCTCCGGCATAGGGCGCCAGATACTGCAAGGGAGCGGGGGTACTGGCCGCCGCCGAAATCACAATGGTGTAATCCATCGCACCAGCGTCTTCCAGAATTTTCACCACCCGAGCAACCGTGGAAGCCTTTTGCCCAATGGCCACGTAAATGCAGTACACCGGGGAATCGGTCTGATGAGTATCCTTCTGGTTAATGATGGTGTCCACCGCAATGGCCGTTTTACCGGTCTGGCGGTCGCCAATAATTAATTCCCGTTGCCCCCGACCAATGGGGATCATCGAGTCAATGGCCTTAATTCCCGTCTGCAACGGCTCTTTCACCGGCTGACGGTAGATCACACCGGGGGCTTTTCGTTCCACATGCATAAACTCCTTGGCATTAATCGGGCCCTTTCCATCCAGCGGTTCCCCCAGCGGATTAACCAGGCGTCCCAGCAATTCTTTGCCAACCGGTACCTGCAGAATTTTTCCCGTTCGACGGACCGTGTCCCCCTCTTTAATCTCGGTATCTTCTCCAAACAGGATGCATCCCACGTTATCTTCTTCCAGGTTCAGCACCATTCCCATCACATTGTGGGGGAATTGAATCAATTCGCCCGACATGGCTTTGGTGAGACCATAAACGCGGGCAATGCCGTCTCCCACCTGCAAAACGGTACCGACGTCGTAAATGTCCGTCTCTCTTTCGAAACTGGTTAATTGTTTCTTAATAATTGACGAAATTTCATCGGGTTTTACATCAACCGCCATTATCTTCCCTCTAACTTTAAAATTTTATTTTACTCTCCGGCAACTAATTTTTCCCGCATCTTCAACAACTGATTTCTCAAGCTCGAATCAATTACCGTATCTTTTAATCGAATCACAAAACCGCCAATGAGTTCTTTTTCCACTTTCTGCGACAAGACAACTTTCTTTCCGGTCAGGCGATCCAATTTCTTCTTCAGGGCTGTCAACTGCTTTTCCGAAAAGGGATATGCGGTAATCAGCTCGCCCCGCAAAATGCCTTTGGACTCGTCCAGCATGTCCAGGAATTGCTGATGGATGGCCGGGAACAACACCTCGCGCGATTTTTCCACCAACATTTCCAGAAAATGGTAACTAAGGGGATGAAGTTGCTCCCGAAATGTTTCGCGAATCACCTGCAACTTGTCTT
>JAJRXE010000208.1 GCA_024276455.1 Calditrichota bacterium | reverse complement strand
TACAGGTCTTCTAGTGACCATTCACCATTCATTAATATTTTATAATCATTGGTTTCAAGTAACATGGCTGATTAATTTTAATGCCCTAACATTATTTTTAACTATTAGATCATAAATAGAATATATCGCCATATCTAGCGATTTTTTTTTGTATTGCTATATCTAGCCATATCTGGAACGCACGACTGGCTACCGGTAACGGGAACATCCCAATGAAATGCCTTGAATTTAAAAGAACCTTCATGCAAAATTTTTCTTTGAGTTGTTTCACTTTAGTAAATTTATGAGAAAAATGCAAGAATTTTTCAGGGGAATTTAAAATTTTTCAGGAATAAGCCCGGTAAAGGCCGCTAAACAGGCGATATATTTTGTTTACTCACACCAAGACACAGAGACACTATGAAGGGAGGACACTTTAAATGCAAAAGTTTTAGTTAGAAGAAGTGGCTATCTTTTTTCAATTACATGCTCTTTGTACTAATTTCGTATTTGGTTAAGTTGTCGATTTTCCTGGCTGAAGCCAGAAGTTAATATGAATTCATATTCATTATCACCCGGATTTATTCGGGTAAATAACTACAATAGTAACAACTAATTAGAAGACCGTTTTGACGGTTTGTTTTGTCCAATTGTCTCAACGGGTAATTATTTATTAAATCTTGGTGCCTCCGTGTATTCGGACGATATTTTTGGCCACAAATTCTCCCCAATCCGAATTGTTTAATTTTTTAATCTTTCAATTTTAATAGAATCTTTTCCTGGCGTTCTGGCGAGCCTATTTAGCTTGTGGACGCACCTCCAGCAGCAGAAAGCGCCGGAACCGTACCTGGATTTTACCCACCGGTCCCTGGACCGCATCAAGATCTTTTCCGTTCCAGTAGTCTCGCACCTTGAAAATTCCCTCTGGCAGCCCGCGCAATTCCACTTCTCCGGAGTAATCTTTTCCGGGCTGGCGGACGTAGAAGGCGTAGTAGTATTTCCCGTTTTTCACAATTAAATGGCCCTCCGGTTTGTCCCAGCCCAGGTCGTACATGTTGCGGTATTCGCCGCTTGACAATTCCAGTTGCCGGTAAAGCTGCAGCCATTTTTTAAACAATTTTTCTTTTTCGGGCGAAAGATAGGTGTTGTTTTTGAGACGCGGGTTAAGGGGCCAGGTAAATTTGCTGCCCGGAACACCACCGATTCCGAAAGTGGAAGCAAAATCTGTCCCGCCGTCGCTGAGCTCCACATGGTCGCCGTAATAGGGCACATTGGGGCCCATGAGGGCCTTGTAGGTTTTGCCTTTCAGGCGAATCTGCCAGGAGGAAAGGGGATCGGATGCCACCGGCTGGTTCAAATAGGGCAGGTGGTAGAAATTGAACACGTCGCCGCAGGGGCAGATTTGAATCACCGCATTGGGCTTGATTTTGCGGGCTTCCTGGTAAATCATTTTGAAAAAATCGGGAGTCCCCTGGCAGCTCTCTTCGGGATTGCGGTGGTGGTGGGCGGGATTGTAGCAGGGGGGAGCGGCGTTCTGGTGCTGTCCGTCGATTTTTAACCCGTCCAGGTCCCACTCGGCCAGAAATTTGTGAATCAGTTTGCGGGTGTATTCCCGCACCGGCGGATATGCCGGACACAGGTAGTAGGTGTTCCACCAGGAAATCTGCTGTTTCTTGCCCTCGCGGTTAATCAGCACCCAGTCGGGCTGGTCTTTCAGAAGGCGGGCGTCGGGACCCACTTCGAACGGCACCCACCACAACTGCACTTTAAAACCCTGCTGATGGAGTTCGCGGATGAATCGCTTCAACCCTTCTTCGCCACCGGGATATTTGTCCGGCCGGACATTCCAGTCGCCGTTAGCCGTTTGCCAGCCGTCGTCCAGGGTAACCCATTGGAAGCCCACTTCTTTCACTTTGGGCAGGGTGCCCCGGATTTCCGATAGGGTAAAGTCCCGCTCGTAACCCCAGGCGCACCAGGCCGGCTCGTACGCCCAGGGAGTGAATTCCTGGATTTTAAAGCCGCGTTTTTCCATCAGCCTGCGGTATTTCACCAGGGCGTTGAAGAAATCGCCGGAATGGAGCAGAATAGCCACCGGCAGGGAGCGAAAACGCTGTCCGGGACGCAGCCGATAAGAATGGTCGTCCCGCAGGAAGACGTGCACCGGACCCCCGTCTTGCACCTGCACCGGAAAAGCCACCCGCTGGGGCAGAGGGGAGAGGTGGGCCAGCGCCATTCCACCACGGGGTCCCCAGAGGTCCAGTACCGGAATGCCGCCGCCGTAATCCGGAGCGTTCATTCCCAGGAAATTTTCCTGCGTGAAATCCGCTTTCAGGGGTAGAATCCAGTCCGGACGGGATTCGTAGGAAGCGCCCTGGAAGGACCAGAACCGCCAGGGAGCCGTGCTGCCAAAATCCCGGGCATCCGGTTGCAGCTGGGGGAAATGAATCCCTCGAATGAGAAAATCGATCTCCGAGCGGTTGTAAAGTTCCAATTTTGCCTGCAGGATTTCCGGATGGTCCCGTTCCAGGGTGAGCGTTAGAATCAGGGGAAGGCGATCAGAGAGGGTGCCGGGAATTTCAATCTGGGTCACACCGGGAAGGGAATCGCTGTTCTCCGTGATCCGCGTCTGGTTGAGAAGCAGCACCAGGGGGTAGGCCTGTTGATGCTGGTCAAAGATTTGCAAAAAGGGGACGGCCGGGGAATGGGGAGCACGGCTTGCCCGGGGAACCAGGCGTGCCCGGCCATTGGCGGTCAGTTGAAAGAGATAGTCCCCCAGTTGAATGCTCACCTGTCGGGCGGTAATTTCGATTGGTTGGGAGCGGGAACAGGAGGTCACTTCCAGGGTGACCATCGCCAGCAAAACGCTAAGCAAAACCATTGAAATTGTTTTCATGTTCTCCCTTTCGTCTTGCTTTTGGCTTGTTTACCCAGCGAAGCGGCTGGAGAAACGAACATTTTGGTTTT
>JAJRXE010000207.1 GCA_024276455.1 Calditrichota bacterium | reverse complement strand
GGGGCACGGGTGCGCCGGATTATGGAGCAGTTCACCATTGAGGAGCATTACCGCCACGGTTACGAACTGGTTTACACGCCCCACATCGCCAAACTCAACCTCTGGGAAACCAGCGGACACACCGGCTTCTACCGCGAGAATATGTTTTCGCCCATGGTGGTGTACGAGGTAGAATACCAGCTGAAGCCGATGAACTGTCCCTTCCACATTACCATCTACAAGTCGCATTTGCGCAGTTACCGCGATTTGCCCATTCGTTATTTCGAGCTGGGGACGGTGTACCGGTACGAACGTTCCGGGGTGCTGCACGGTTTGATGCGGGTGCGGGGGTTCACACAAGATGATGCCCACATTTTTTGTACTCCCGAGCAATTGAACGACGAGATTGTGAAGGTACTGGACTTTACTTTTTATATTTTAAAAACTTTTGGTTTTAGCGAGTACGACATTTATCTTTCTACACGTCCGGAGAAGTTTGTGGGGACCGTGGAGCGCTGGGATGCCGCCACGGCAGCCTTGCAAAATGCGCTGGAAACCCTGCAAATGGATTATCAGGTGGATCCGGGCGAAGGGGTATTTTACGGACCCAAAATTGACATTAAGATTAAGGATTCGCTGGGGCGTTCCTGGCAGTGTTCTACCATTCAGGTGGATTTCAACTTGCCGGAACGGTTCAAAGTGGAATATGTTGGAGAAGACGGTCAGGCTCATCAGCCCATTGTGATTCACCGGGCGTTGATGGGGTCGGTGGAACGTTTCTTTGGCGTGTTGATTGAGCATTATGCCGGGGCTTTCCCGCTCTGGTTGGCGCCGGTGCAGGCGGTGGTGCTGCCCATTACCGAAAAGCAGCACGATTACGCGCGGCAGGTGTTCGAACAACTGCGCCTGGCCAATATTCGGGTCGATCTGGACACCCGGAACGAGAAAGTTGGCTTCAAGATTCGCGAAGCGGAGGTCAACAAAATTCCCTACATGCTAATTGTGGGCGAAAAAGAAGTGCAGGCCAATTCGGTTTCCGTTCGCCGCAAAGGGGAAGGCGATCTGGGGCAAATGGCCGTGGCAGATCTGCTGCAACGGATGACGGAAGAGATTGCAAATAAAAAGTAAAGTGAACAAAATTAAAGGAGCAACTTATCGTCAAGGTCAAAGAAGTTCGCACGAATGAACAAATTCGTGTTCCCAAAGTTCGCTTAATTGCACCGGACGGAGAACAATTGGGCATCGTTTCGACCAGGGATGCGTTACAAAAAGCGGAAGAGTACGGGCTGGATTTGGTAGAGGTTGCCCCCAATGCGAATCCGCCGGTGTGCCGAATCATGGATTTTGGAAAGTACAAATACGAGCAGAGCAAAAAAGAGAAGGAAAGTAAAAAGAAACAACATACGGTGGTGGTAAAGGAAATCCGATTGCGACCCAAGACCGACGTTCACGATCTGGAAACGAAAATCCGGCATGCGCGCAAATTCCTGGAGCAGAAGAATAAAGTCAAAATCTCGGTTTTCTTTCGGGGCCGGGAAATGGTTTACCAGGATTTTGGGAGAGATTTGCTGAAGCGAGTGACGGAGATGTTGTCTGACATTGCAGAACCAGAGGGGGTCACCAAAATGGAAGGACGTCGGATGGTGATGGTGCTGACTCCCAAGCATTAATTTTTAATTGGAACGACAAAAATAAGGAAGGGTGAACCGATGCCTAAGATGAAATCGCGTCGAGGAGCGAAGAAACGTTTTAAAGTAACCGCGAGCGGAAAGATAAAAATTCGTCGGGCGTTTCGAAGCCATATTTTGACTTCTAAATCGACCAAACGGAAACGGAATTTACGGAAGCCAGCATATCTGCATCCGGCGGACGAACCGCGTGCGCATAAAATGATTCTGGAATAAGAAATACTCGGAGGAAAAAATGCCCAGAGCCAAAAATAATGTTGCAGCCAAACGGCGACATAAAAAGCTATTGAAATTAGCCAAAGGTTATCGTCTGTCCCGCGGTAAGTTGTACAAGACCGCCAAGGATCAGGTCGAAAAAAGTTTGCAGTACGCCTACCGCGATCGGCGCCAGAAAAAACGTCATTTCCGGCGTTTGTGGATCGTGCGAATTAACGCTGCCTGCCGGGAGAACGGGATCTCCTACTCCCAGTTTATGCACGCCCTGAAAACCCACGACGTGCAACTGGATCGCAAAGCCCTGGCGCATCTGGCCATGCACGAACCGCAGGCTTTCCAGGCGCTGGTCCAACAGGTTACCGCTTAAATTGTTCTCTGAGAGCTGTAAATAGGAATTGAATGACCTCATTCAATTCCTATTTCTTTATTTTTGAATGGTCGGCCCTCGGGGAGGGTGGGGCGCTGCCCCTCCGCAAAAAAGAAGTTTTTGGAAACCCGATGAATTTTAAAATCCGCACGGACAATCATGGAAAAGAACATTGAGCAAATCAAGCAGGAATTCCTGAGCGAACTGCAAGAGGTGAAAAATCAGCAGGAGTTTGAGGCGCTGCGGGTTAAATACCTGGGACGTAAAGGAATTCTGCAAGACCTTTTCAAGCGGCTCGGAGCAGCTTCTCCCGAAGAGCGCCCCCGGCTGGGTAAGCAGATTAACGAATTGAAGGTGTTTCTCACCGAAAAAGTAAACGAAGCTAAAGCGCGTTTTAGCGCCCGGAAAAAAACCGCCCGAATTGATTTGACCCTGCCGGGACGAAAACCGCCGGTCGGGCGCAAACACCCCCTGACGCAAACTCTGGACGACATGAAGCGGTTTTTCCTCAGTCTGGGGTTTACCGTGGCGGACGGGCCGGAGGTGGAAACCGATTATTACAATTTTGAAGCCCTGAACATTCCGAAAAATCATCCCGCCCGCGACATGCAGGACACCCTTTACATCACGGAAGAAATTTTACTGCGAACCCACACATCGCCGGTGCAAATTCGCACCATGCAGGCGCAGCAACCGCCGGTGCGCATCATTGCCCCGGGACGGGTGTACCGCCGGGACACGCCCGACGCCAGCCATTCGCCTTTCTTCCATCAGGTGGAAGGGTTGTGTGTGGACAAAGGCATTAGCTTTGGCGATTTGAAGGCGGTCATCGAGGAATTTGCGAAGTACATGTTCGGGGCGGATATTCACGTGCGTTTCCGTCCCAGTTTCTTTCCCTTTACAGAACCCAGTCTGGAATACGATTTCAACTGCGTGTTTTGCCGGGGGAAAGGATGCAAGGTGTGCAAATACACCGGCTGGGTGGAGATTTCCGGCGCCGGGATGGTGGATCCGAACGTCTTTACCGCCGTCGGGTACGACCCCGAGGTGTACACCGGCTACGCTTTCGGTATGGGGGTAGATCGCATTGCCATGCTGCGGTACGGCATTGATGATATTCGTCTATTCTTCGAAAATGACCTGCGTTTTTTGAGCCAGTTTTAATCCGCAAACGATTTTTGGAATTGTTACGGTAAAAAGGGACAGAGAAAACAATGAAAATTAGTTACAACTGGTTGAAAGATTACCTGCCTTTAACCATGGAACCCCATCAGTTGGCCGACCGCCTTTCTCTGGTCGGGTTGGAAGTGGAAGAGGTGATTGAAAAACGACTCGATTTCGAGAAGGTGGTGGTGGGCAAGGTGCTGGCTTCTGAACCCCATCCCAATGCCGATAAATTGCGCCTCTGTCGGGTGGATGTGGGGGATGAAGAGCTGTCGGTGGTGTGCGGAGCGCCTAACGTGGCGGCCGGACAAACCGTGCCCGTGGCCAAAGTGGGGGCGCATTTGCCCAACGGCCTGGTGATTAAAAAGGCCAAAATTCGTGGCACGGTTTCCGAAGGCATGATTTGCTCGCAACAGGAACTGGGGTTGGAAGAGCATTCCGAGGGCATCTGGATTCTTCCGGACGACTTACCGCTGGGTGTGCCGCTGGCGCAGGCGCTGGAGTTTGAAACCGATTACGTATTCGACATTGCCGTCACACCCAATCGCCCGGATTGTTTAAGCCACATCGGAATTGCCCGCGAAGTGGCGGCCATTACCGGACAGAAAATGCAAAAACCAG
>JAJRXE010000206.1 GCA_024276455.1 Calditrichota bacterium | reverse complement strand
CAGGAACCTGGGCAAAATCGCCTGACGGCACGGTTGTCAGGAACCCGCCTCGACCGCTTGTAGAACTGAATCAAGTCATACCTGACTTTAGCCTGTTTGACGAACGTCGGTTCATGCGGCCCCTGGGTGCGAAGATCTGGAAAACAATCCCGATCGAAACATATCGAGGATGCCCATACACCTGCACGTTTTGCAATTCGCCAACTCAGGTGCAGATCGCGAAGGATAACGGGCAGGGCCGATTCTACAGGCGGAAGTCTCTGTCTACCGTTCGACTTGAAATCCAGACGATGATAGAAAGATACGATCCTACATTCTTTTACATCAACGACGATGCGTTCATGGCCCGACCAAAGTCGGAACAGATGGCCTTCGCGGATATGTACGAGGAGTTCAAGATCCCATTCTGGTTTCAGACACGCTTTGAGGATGTGGATGCAGAAAAGCTGGCGAGATTGAAGGAAGTCGGGTGCTACCGCATTTCATTTGGGCTGGAGCACGGGAACGAAATCTACCGACAAGAGAAGCTGCGTCGTCGTATGACGAACGAATTTATCATCGACCAGGCGCAGGTCGTCGCTGAATCCGGCGTCCAGTCCCTGATCGGTGATGGGGTGCCACCAGTGCAGCACCCGTCCGTCCTGGAACTGGTGCCGGGCGTGCAGATGAATCTGCGCCCGGGTTCGTTCCGGATCCAGGTAAAGGAACACCTGACTGTCCTGCAACTGGTCGCGGAAACCGAAGGCGCCGCTCTGCTGGTAGTAAGCCGCCCTTCCCCAGAGGCGTCCGGAAATGGCCTGGTATTTGAGCCAGTGGTTGCTCAAGATATTCAGCGCCCGATCCGGAGTGTCCACGGTGGTTCGCTGCAGCAAATTTTGCCAGGAAGTTTGCATTTCCCGGAAGGCGCTTTCCACCGCCTCTAGTTGGCGGTATTTTTGCAGCAGTCCGGTGAGCTCTTCGGATGTTCGCGCTGCTCCCAGGAAAAAGTGGAGGGTGACTTCGCCGCCCGGAGAAATTTCCACCCTTTTTGCCAGACTGCCGATAGCGTCTTCCCACTTGCCGGTTTGTCCGGAAAGCTCTCCCTTCTCGACAGCGGCCGGCCGTTGCAGAGTAAGGGAATGACCCAGAAAGGCTTCCTTGCTGCCCTCGTAACCGTCCACTGCTTCGCTGCAGGCCAGAAAAGCCGTGTAGGGCCAGGAGGTATTCCAGTGTCCCCGGGAGGAGGGAACCTCCCAGAGCCTTTTGTGCGCCAGCAGCGTTTGTAGTTCTTCGTTGAAGCGGGTTTCGAGGAAAGTCTTGTGAAATTCCCGGTGGGCGTCTGGGGCAGCACCCAGACACCATTCCAGGTAGGTGAAAACGGTGATTCTACGCATCTGCTGGCTGTGGTTCCGCAGGCGCAGGGTCCAGATTTCCAGATTGTCCTCGAAAGGGACGAAAATGCGCAGTTGTGATTCAATTTCCCGGTAGAGGGCGCTAAAGCGGGTGTAGCCGATGCCATGCCGACATTCGTAAGTGTCCGGAGGCTGCTGTACCGGCTGGTAGGTGGGACTCCACACCGTACCGTCTGCGGCATCTCGCAGGAAAAGGTACTTTCCCCAGTTGTCTCGAATTAAATCCTGTTGCCAGCGGGTCAGGCGGTTCAGGTTGGAATGGGTGAGCCAGCTGAAACCGCCGCCCAGATTGGAGACCACCAGGCCGTAGTCGCCGTTGGAAATCACGTTAATCCAGGGGCGGGGGGTGCGCAGACTGGTAATCACGTACTCCTGCCCGTCTTCCGTAAAGTAACCGTAGCGAGTCTCAAACAGTTTTTCCATGTGAAAAGCTCGTTTCCCTTTATTCAAACCGCAATCAGCTAAGTTTATTGTTACCCGCGAAATACGCGAATGACCCCAAATACTTTTTCTTAAAAATTCTGCTTAAAAAATCTTACCAAAATTCTTTACGCCCAATACCTTATGCTTTATGCCATTTCGTTCAAATTCAAACTGACTTTTCCTGCTCTGCTGTCTTTACCCCCCGCCGTTTAGTTGAAAATTAAAACCGTATTTCCAGGGAGAAGCGGTGCACATTGGTTAGACGTCCCCAGTCCGCGTAAGCGTAATCGAGGACGAACGGCACTTCCCTGGTTAGGAAATAGACGAATCCCACCCCAAAGGTGAGCCCGCGTTCTGTTTCCTCTTCAAAAAGAGCCTGGTAGCCGGTGCGCAGGAAAAAACGTTCCCGGAAACCGTATTCCAGGCCGGTGCTAATACTCTCGGTGTTGTCGTTGGGGTGACGGGCTTCCACCGTGGCGATGAAATGGCTGTAATTGTCCTTGTACACCTCCGCTGCCAGTCCAAAACGAAAGAGCAGCGGTAAGTCCCAGCGGTCGGTCTGCAGATTAGCAAAAATATTGGCGTTGTCGCCGTACTCTTCGGGATTGAAATCGTAATTCACAAAAGCGTCCTTGCCCATGTATTGCATTTTGGGACCAAAATTGCTGACACTGACCCCCAGGGTGAGCCAGTCCCAATCGGTGCGGAAGAGCAAACCGAGGTCGAAAGCAAGGGTGGAAGCGGTCATGTGCCAGATTTGTTGGCGCACGTACTTGGCGTTGAACCCCACGCTGAAGCGGTCGGTGAGCCGACGGGCGTAGCTGATGCCCAGGGCCAGGTCGATGGCACTGAAGAATTCTCCGGTGCCTTCCGGTTCGAACTCGGTGCGTACTTTCATGTCCGGCATGGAAAGGGAGGTGAAACTCAGGGCAAACGTGCCCACGCCTCCCGCCCGAATGGCCACTCCAGCGAAGTCGAACCGGGTGTCCGCCAGCCAGTTGGTGTGCACGAAATTGACTCCCCCGCGTCGTCCCACTCGCACCAGTCCGGCGGGATTCCAGTAAATAGCACTGAGGTCGTTCGCCGCCGCCACGTAGGCGCCGCCCATTCCAATGGCGCGGGCGCCTACCTGAATCTTGAGAAACTGGGCGGTGGTGGTGCCGCTTTTGGTGAGCCCGCCAAAGAGTCCGGCCTGCAGATTGGAGGCCAGAAAGGCGAGAAAAATGAATGTGGTTAAAACGACTCTCTTCATCGTGTTACCATTTTTACTTGATTAAAGCAAAACGTCCGATTTTTTCCCCGATGCCAGGCGCGTCAACATGAAAAATGTAAATTCCCGGCGCAATGTCCAGGCCGTCCTTGGTGGTCAGGTCCCAGGCTTCCGCCCCGTCTAAGAGGGTGGAGTTGTGTTCGATGGTTTTTACGTGATCGCCGCTAATGGTGTAGATGCGAATGGTGCAAACCCGCGGCAAGTGAATGAAAAACACCCGTCGTTCGCCCCGGCCGGTGGCAAACAGGCGGGGCGGTTCCCAGCGGGCGGCCACCACGTAGGGATTGGGTACCACCGCGATTTTGTCCAGCTCGCTCCGGGCCAGCTGGCGGTCTTCCCGAGCCGCCCGGGTGGTGAAGCGGTACACATCGCCGCTGCGGAAAGGCGTTTTAATCTGGATGTAAAGAATGTCGCCATCCTGCGGTAAAATGGGTTCCTCGTTATTGTAGGGAGAAAGGAAATTGACCCGCCACACTTCTCGAGGAATGTTGCCATCTTTAATGATAATGCGGATGTAATCGCCCGGCGAGACCAGACTGTCCCGGGTGGCTTCATTGGGCTCTTCCAGAGCAAAAAGCACTTTGCGGTTCTCGTAAACGTCCCAGACGGAGAAATTGACCGGAAAGCGGGGAACGTACCACCAGGTGGTGTCCGGATCTCCGAAGCGGATTTCGTAACTGGAGGGGTAACCGGGGCGCCGCTGCGGAAAGTGGTAGCGGTGTTCCACACTGATCGGCAGATTGGAATGGCCCTGAATCCAGCCGGAGTTGTGGCTGTCCCACTCGATGCTGTCGGTGAAGACAAACAGACGCATACCGTCGAACACCGGATTGGTGTCTTCGCCGCGCACGTTAAAAGAGCGGGTAACAATGGTGTCCGGCGCAGCGGGATCGGTCACGTCCACCAGATTGTAACTGATGCTGTCCCGGTGGGTGGTGTCGTCGAATTCCACCCGGAAGGTCTTGCCCTCCGGCACCAGCAGGGGATCCAGCACATCCACCCAGACGTTGCCGGTGGCAAATCCGGAAACGTGCTCCACAGAATTCTGCAAACCGCCCTCCCGGTAGCCTGCCGCCGGCGCCTGGGGCGTCACTTCCACCGTGTTGACATCCAGTTTTACATTCCCGTTAATGTCCCGCACAATCACCCGGCTGCACTCGGAGGGGAACATATTGAGCTCCGGATTACCGCGGTCGTAGGAAACGACTGCGTAGTAGTAGGTTTTACCGTTAATGACGTCCGTGTCCGTCCAGGAGTGACGCAGTCCCTTGTTGTCTCCCATGTAAATTTTAATGCCCTGGTAATCCAGCGGGAAGAAGCCTTCCACGTCGTTGCGAATATCGAACTGGGCCACCGGTTTCAGAAAGGTCTTCTCTCCGAAGGCATTGGTCACGATGCGGGCATCCAGAAAGCCCGGATCAGTGCTTTTGTAAATTTTGTATCCTTCGAAATCGTAGGGTGGGTCGGAGAAAGGGTCGTAGCTTTTTTCCGCCCGATCGTCCCAGTACAGGGTCACCTTCTTGTCGCCCGCCACTGCCCAGACGTGCGGTTTGTCCGGCGGCCGGGCAAAATTGTAGTTGTTGTTGTAAATCTGCTGCACCGTTTGTTTGTTGCGCTTGATGTCTTCCAGGTTTTCGCCAAACACCAGACAGACCGAAAAGCGCTCGGTCTGGAGCGGCTGGAGGGGAAAAAGCCCCGAACCATACAGAAAGGCAATATTGCCGTTCTGGAGCTGGGTGTCGAAGTGACTGTAGGAGATGCGGTCCCAGATTTCCTTGTCCTTGTAAAAAGCGACCCCGGTTCCGATGTAAAAGACGTCGAAAGCGGTCAGACCAATCTGATCGGACTCGTCTTTGTCGGTGGCGTCGAAGTGCGGTTCGCCGGGGGTGGGAACCCCGTCGCCTTCGCCCCGATCTCCGGTGCCCGCCACGCCGTCTTCACCCACGTCGTCCCGCTCGGGATCCCAGTTCAGATTGTTGTCAATCAGGTCGTCTCGTCGCTCGTCAATCATTTCGTCAATGCGCCCGTCGCCGTTGTTGTCTATTCCATCGGCGTATTTGAAACCGAGGTGCAGTTCCGCCTCGTCAATCAGTCCGTTGCCGTTGTCGTCCACGCCGTTTTCGGGAATTTCCCCCTGAATCATGTTTTCAGTAACCACCGGGCTCCCCGGTTCACCGTCGCCGTCGTCGTCAATCCGGTTGAAGGGATTACCGGGACTCTCCAGGAAGGCGTATCCGCAGTAACCGGTCGGTCCCCAGCCGCCCTGTCCAATACCGTTGGTGTCCCAGGAATAGGTAATGTCGTTCTGCAAGTCAAAAGAGGCGTTGTCGTCATTGGAATCGAACTGACCGCCCACCCCCACATCCACGTACATGCCGAAAATCATTTTCTGGTAGGTGGTGGTTCCTTCGTTGGTGATGTCGTAATGCCAGAAAATCAGGTCTTCCGCCAGCACGTTAGACCATTGAAACCCGCGCACCCCCACGCGCAGGGCCAGCCCCCGACGGGTGTGGTCGGTGGAGTCGGGGTAAAAATCCTGCCCGTCGTCGGCCTGGTCATCCATGACGAAGAAACTCTCCTGGTCGGCATTGGTGCGCTTCCCGAAGTAACCGTTCCAGAAACCATTCCAGCTCGCATCCTTGTCCGGCCAGCTGTCCGGCCAGGAGTTGGGATCGTCACTCATGGCGATTTTGTCCTGCAGGGGATTGGCATAGCCGGGCCGTGGCTGCCAGCCCCGCTCTACGCCCTCCGGCGATATGTCCATCAATTCTCGGTAGCCCGCTTCACAAATGTAGAGGGTGTCGCCGTGGCCATTAATTACCTGGGTCACCACAATGGGCGTGATCCCGTCCATGTAGGAGTGATTGGTCCCTTTGGGCCAGACACCGGACGGCTGGCGGCCCCACCAGGCCACCTCGCCGAAATTGTAAAAAAGCGTTTCTACCAGGTTCCCGTTGTGAATGCCTTCCTTGCGATATTTACGATCGCCCCGCATCTCCGGCGGCACGTTGACTTGTGCAAGCAGGGAAACGCTTAGAAAAACAATTAACAGGGTGAAACCAGATTTAATGTACTTCATCGGGTAAATCCGATATTTTAAGTTACAATTTAACTTCCAGACCAAAGAATACTTTGCGGGGTTCGGAGTAAAAATCCGGCCGCTTCAGCCACTCATCCAGCGTATTCACGTGTGCGTTGCGCTCTCCGATGTAATGACTGACCAGAGAGTATCCGGCCCGTCCGGTGTCGCTGTACACATCCAGTTCGTTCTTGCGGTCGAACAGGTTGTAAACCTTCAGGAAAACGTTGAAATGTCTTTTCCAGAGGGTGAAATTTTTCGCTGCCCGTAAATCCACCGTGTAGTTAAACGGTTTCCGTCCACTGTTTTCGAAAGTGGTCTCCATGCTCTGAATGGCCGGCGTGTAGGGGAGACCGCTCTGAAATTGTCCGATGATCCCCAGGCTGAACAGCCGGGGATTGTGGTAAGAGGCGGAAAGATTGATCGTGTGGCGCTGGTCCCAATTGAGCGGTACCACCTGAATATTGCTTTTCTTGGGCGGATCGGACTGCTGGTTGTAGAACTCGTGATTGGGATCCGAAGCGTTGCCTTCCGCAATCTGGAAGGTGTAATCGAAGGAAATCGTGATGTGATCGGCCGGAGTCGGACGTTTGTTCAGCGAAAAGGTGATTCCCCGGATGTTGCCGTAATCGCGGTTCTCGTAGCGGGCGTAACGGTCGCCCAACACGTAGGTCTCGTAAATCCTCGTGCCCAGCAGATTGCGGGCGTCCTTGTAGTAGCCGGTTACGTCCATGCTAATCTGATTGAAGAATTCCAGTTGCAACCCGATTTCGTAAATAATGGTGGATTGCGGTTTCAGGTCGGCATTCCCCATGATGGTGTTCAGTCCACCGGGTGCCACCGCAAAACGGGGATTTAAAAACAGGTATTCGTAGGGCGGGATCTGGAAAAAATGGCCGTAGGAAGTGTGAATCACCCCGCTGGCCGAAATGGGAAAGGCGATCCCGATTCGGGGACTGAACTGGTGCTTGGGGGTGGCGTCACGGTAGGGGTCAGGAGCCGGTCGGTACACGTTTTCCGGGTCACGCAGGTCTTTGGGGACAATGCCGCGGGAATCGAAATAGTCGTAGCGCAGCCCGGCGTTCACGGTCATGTTCTGCAGCTCAATCTTGTCCTGAATGTAAGCGGCCAGTTCCAGCGGCTCGTGGGTGTATTCCCCCCTGTTGAAGAAAGCGGTCGGATTAAAAATGCCGCCTCCTTCCTGCCCCTTGTATTTTGCCTCAAAACTTTCAATGTGAATCCGGTTCCACTTGCTTTCCACCCCCAGTTTAACCTGATGAATTTTGGTAATCTGGGAAGTCAGGTCGAATTTGAGGATATCCACCCGGGTGGAACGGTAAAAGTGGGTCATATTGGTGCCCCCGGTCAAAAAGCTGAAGGCGTCCTCCCGGTCTCTTAAAATCTGGGGGTTCACGTAGTGCGGATCGTTGGGATCTTCGTACAGGTACGATTTGAAATCGAAGTTGTAGCGGGAAACTTTCAGAGTGTAAAACGTGCGCGAAGAGAGGGTGTGATTCAGGGTAATCCGATTGGTGTAGCCGTACTCGTAGTTGGTCACGTCTCCGTCGGGATTGTATTTGAACAGGTGGTTGTAGTACCGGTAGCGAAAGCGATTTCCTAAAAAGCTGTAGTTAATTTTGAGGGTGGGAATGGGTTTGTAAATCAGTTTGAACGTGCCGTAGATTTCGTGTCGGTAGT
>JAJRXE010000205.1 GCA_024276455.1 Calditrichota bacterium | reverse complement strand
GACGCCGTCAGCGGCGGTTGGGGAAAAACCAACCTGGCCCTCTACGGGTCATCCCATGTGGGCATTTTCGGCGGCATTATCGACACGACGGAAGTTCAGGGCATCCTGCAGCTGGATTTGCTGAAAACCGATTATTTCCACGCTGATGCCTATCCGTCCTTTCTTTACTACAATCCGTACCCGGTGGACACCACTGTGACCCTGAACCTCGGAAGCGGCACCTACGACCTCTACGACGCGGTGAGCAATCGCTTTGTCTTGCTGGGGGCAAACGGACCGGCGCTCCTTTCCCTCCCGGCCGACGGGGCCTTGCTGGTGGTGGTGACTCCCGCCGGAGGTACAGTGGAACACCGGTTGGATCAGCTACTGGTGAACGGTGTGGTGGTGGATTACCGGTCCGGAGCAGTGGTTGACAATTACCCGCCCCGCATCAAAAGTCTGGCGGTGCGTCCGGACACGGTACCGGTTAATGGCGAAGGAACCATTTACTGCACCGCCGTGGATCGGGAAACAACCACCCTGCAGTACACCTGGAAAATCAGCGGCGGCACCCTGAGCGGAAACGGGGCAACGGTTTCCTGGATGGCTCCCGCCGAACCGGGAAGCTACCGAATCTCGGTAACCGTGCAGGATGATGGCGGTTTGCAGGACAGCGCCTCGCTGGAAATTACGGTGGTGGAAGAGGTGAATCGGCCACCGCAGATTGAGGAATTAAACGCCCGCCCGCGCAAAGTGGACCTGGGCGCCAGCAGCCAATTGCTCTGCCGGGCCAGCGATCCGGACAACGACGCCCTGACCTTTACCTGGGAAGCCGGGAGCGGGAACTTGCAACCCGGCGATTCCACCGCCCTGTGGACGGCTCCCGCCACACCGGGCAACTACTGGATTTTTTGCACCGTCACCGACAGCCGGGGCGCCAGCACCCGGGACAGCCTTCTGCTGCTGGTTCGCGATTTCGCTGGTTTCCCAACCGGACGACTCATTGCCTATTACCCTTTCAATGGCGACGCCCAGGACCGGAGCGGGAATGGGCACGACGGACAGGTGTACGAAGCGGCTCTAACGGTGGACCGCCTGGGACTTCCCAATAGCGCCTTCTGGTTCGACGGTGTGGACGACCACATCACCGTGCCCAACGATCCGGAGCTGAACTTCGGGCAGGCTATCACCATTAATTTCTGGTTGCGGGTAGAAAAATTTTTCGACCGCGAGGCCTACCCGCTTTCCCACGGCAACTGGGAAAATCGCTGGAAAGTCTCCATTACCAACCAGCGGATCCGCTGGACCATCAAAACCGATTATAGCGCCAACTCCGGAATCAAGGACCTGGATTCGGCCACCCAGTTGGAACTTTTCCGCTACTACAACGTCACCCTTTTTTACGATGGAAGCGATTTCGAAATTTACCTCGACGGCGAGCTGGACAATTTTTCCACCTGGACGGGTAATCTTTTACCAACCTCTTACGACCTCACCATCGGACAGGTATTGCCCGGCAACAATAACTACAATTTCAAAGGAGTCATCGACGACATCCGGATTTACGATTACCCCCTCACGCCGCCGGAAATCCGGCAGCTGTACGAACAAGGGCTTACCAGACTCCCTTCTTCTCCCACACCTGAGAAGAAGGAATTATCTCTTTTTGTTTATCCCAATCCTTTTAATCAAGAACTGACTGTTCGCTTTTCACTTCCCACCCACAGTTTAGTCGATATTGCTCTGTTCGATCTTCTGGGAAGAGAAATAGCTATTCTGGCAAAACAATCCTTTCCCATCGGCTATCATCAAATTCACTGGAATGCATCAAATGTCAGCAGCGGTATCTACATCCTGCGAATCCAGGCCAGAACCCGGGTAAAAATCCAAAAAGTATTGCTTATTCGGTAACGATATTGGGCATTTCCTGAGGCGTCGGATCAAATTGCAAAAAATGCTCTTTGCATTTTTCCCTCCGGTTCTAAACCATTTACCAAATTTATTACTAAATTCAGGTTAACTCCAGTGTAAACATCATTAGATTAACTCTGACCGGAGCTTTGAATTCACTTCACAACTATGCCACAATTTAATAAAGGCGGAGAAAAGGAACATCTAGTATTTTCACCTCCATCCATGATTTTTTGAGAAATAAGTTACCTTCCAGTAGATAAACGATTAAATTATCGCTGAAGAGATGTACGCAGTTTATGCCCCTTTCTCCGGATAAGGCTATTTTGCGCCACAGGTAACGTAATCGTAATATTGGATTTTTTATGGACCAAGAACAAAATTCCCGAGTGGGAATCAAAAATAAAAACCCCAATCCCTCCCGCACAGCCGGGGATCCGATCCCCGGCCCGATTCAAAAGCTGAACCAGCTGGTGTTAGCAGTTTTGGGTATTTTTTTCGTCGGGATAGGAATTCTGGGAATTATTTTGCCCCTGCTTCCGGCTACCGTATTTTTTCTGCTGGCGGCGGCATGTTTCTCCCGGAGCTCTCAAAAACTGTACCACTGGTTACATCACAATCGTTGGTTTGGGAACTATCTGCGCAATTATCGACAGGGAAACGGACTCCCCATTCGCACTAAAATCACTATTCTAATCCTCTTCTGGGCAACCATTGGTTACTCAGGTATTTGGATTACTAAGAGTCTGCTGGTACGAATCATTCTGGCCATCATTACCATCGGGGTGACCGTGTATATCGTTTTGCTCCCTACCTTGATACAACCAGACTCCGGGATTGATTTACAATCCGAACAATCCGACTGATAGGATAAAGGGGTGACAAAGTTTGATTAGTCAGGGAATGATTCAAAATTTTTTTATAAATAATCAGTCTTTTACATAGCCCATCACCGATTTTCAGAATTTGAACCATGGAAAAAAGAAAACGGCCTTTACCTAAAAAATTACGGTAACCAATAATCTTTTTATCCGCTGCCATATAACGATTTCGAGTCATTTTAACTGTAAACTTTGGCATCACGCTGCATGATTAAGATAAAAAATTGGAATTGACCTTGCCCAAGAGGAACGATCCTTTTATTATTTAAAGAATACGTTTGTTATCAATTAAAAAACAAATGGTATTTGATAATCAAAAACTGGAGGGAATATGTTTGATAGACAAATCTACCAGAAACGACGTAGGAAGTTACAAGATATGTTATCTGCCGGGGTTCTCCTTTTTTTAGGCAACGAAGAAAGCCCCATGAATTATCCGGCCAATCCCTTTCCCTTCCGGCAGGACAGTACTTTCCTTTACTACTGGGGACCGGATTTCCCCCACCTGGCTGCAGTTATTGATTTAGACGAAGACCGGGAAATCCTCTTTGGCGATGACTTCACAGTAGATGACATCGTCTGGATGGGGCCCCAACCGACTATAAAAGAGCTCGGCGAGAAAGTAGGGGTTATGGAAACCCGTCCTTTCGGAGAACTGGAAACGTTAGTGCAGGAGGCTCTGGCGAAAGGCCGGACGGTGCACTTTCTGCCTCAGTACCGCCCGGAGAACCGGATTCAGATTTCGCGACTGACCGGAATTCAACCAGATTTCGTGAATCACTATGTCTCGGTTCCCTTTATCAAAGCGGTGGTTGCCCAACGCTCCGTGAAGTCGGCGGAGGAAATTCAGGAGATTGAGAAAGCTCTAGAAATCACCTACCAGATTCACACCGCTGCCATGCGAATGACCAAACCGGGAATGGTAGAGCGGGAAGTAGCCGGTGCCCTTGAGGGAATTGCTCTGGCACAGGGCGGACGTCTCTCCTTCCCGATCATCTTTTCCATCCACGGGGAAACGCTTCACAACCACCACCACGAGAATTTAATGAAAGAAGGAGATCTGGTGGTGAATGACTGCGGTGCGGAATCGGCACTGCATTACGCCGGAGACATTACCCGCACGTTTCCGGTTTCCGGGAAATTCAGCGAACGGCAAAAGGCTATTTACCAGATTGTTCTGGATGCCAACCTGGCGGCCATCGAGGCCATTAAGCCAGGCGTGAAATACCGCGACATTCACCTGCTGTCTGCCCGGGTGATTGCCGAGGGCCTGAAAGCGTTGGGCCTGATGAAGGGCGATGTGGAGGAGGCGGTCCGGCAGGGCGCCCACGCTCTGTTCTTCCCTCACGGACTCGGTCACATGATGGGACTGGACGTGCACGACATGGAAAATCTGGGTGAGGATTACGTGGGCTACGATGAAGAAACCCAACGCAGCGACCAGTTTGGCCTGGCTTACCTGCGCCTCGCCAAAGCCCTCCAACCGGGTTACGTGCTAACGGTGGAGCCGGGTATTTATTTCATCCCGGAACTCATTGACCTCTGGAAAGCAGAAAACAAATTCCGGGAGTTCATTAACTACCAGGAAGTGGAAAAATACCGCGGATTTGGCGGAATTCGAATCGAGGACGACGTGCTGGTTACCGAGCAAGGGCATCGGGTACTGGGCAAACCGGTTCCCAAAACCATTGAGGAAGTGGAAACAACCATGAAGGGGTAATTCTACCCAAAACGGTCGAAAAAGCGCCATCGCCAACCTGGTGATAGCAAGGTCAGCCGAATCGAACTGGCTCAACCACAGCATACCTTAAAAAAAGGGGAATTTTTACGCATGTCCCGACCGATTCAAATCAATCCGAATTGGACGCCCCCGGAGTCCTACCAGAAGATTGTGTGTATCGATGCCCACACCGGGGGTGAGCCGCTGCGGGTAGTGGTGCAGGGATATCCCCCGCTGCCCGGCAAAGCCATATTGGAAAAACGCCGCTACGCCCGGGAGCACTACGACCACCTGCGCACCGCTTTAATGTGGGAACCCCGCGGCCACGCGGACATGTACGGCTGCATCCTGACCGAACCGGTTACCCCGGACGGGCAGTTTGGGGTGTTGTTCCTTCATAACGAAGGGTACAGCACCATGTGCGGACACGGCATCATTGCGGTAACAAAAGTAGTGCTGGAAACTGGCATGCTGCCCCTGCAGGAACCGGAA
The DNA here is from genome assembly GCA_024276455.1 of Calditrichota bacterium. GTDB lineage: Bacteria > Calditrichota > Calditrichia > RBG-13-44-9 > RBG-13-44-9 > JAJRXE01. The sequence continues at coordinate 893 of JAJRXE010000205.1, read as the reverse complement.
ACCGAGGTACGGATTGATACCCCGGCTGGTCGGGTCACCGCTTTTGCCCGGGTGCAGGACGGATCCGTACAGAGCGTTTATTTTCGAAACGTTCCCTCGTTTGTAGTGGCGCTGGGCGAAACGGTGCTGGTTCCGGGTCTGGGAAGCATTCGCTACGACCTGGCTTTTGGCGGGGCATTTTACGCCTACGTGCGCGCCGAGCAGGTGGGTCTGGATCTGACTCCGGAGAATTTCCGTTCCTTGATTGAAACCGGTATGGCCATTAAACGGGCAGTAATGGACAGCCGTTCCATTCAACACCCGTTTGAAGCCGAGCTAAATTTTCTGTACGGTACTATTTTCATCGGTCCGCCACAACAGAAAGATTCCCACAGCCGCAACGTGTGCATTTTTGCCGAGGGCGAAGTGGATCGCAGCCCCACCGGCACCGGAGTCAGCGGACGATTGGCTATCCATTTTGCTCGCGGAGAGATCGGGCTGAATGAACCGATTGTCATCGAAAGTCTCATTGGCAGTCGGTTTACCGGTCGGGCGGTGGAAACCGTCCAGTTTGGGCCTTACCCGGCCATTATTCCCGAGGTAGCCGGTACCGCTTTTATTACCGGTAAAAGTGAGTTTTTAATCGATCCCGCAGATCCTTTGAAGAAGGGGTTCATTTTAAGATGAACAAAATAAGAAATCCCAACTTCCCAGCACCAAATTCCAAATAAGTTCCAATAATCAATGAGCGAACTTTCAAACTCTCCCGTGCAGCCGTTTGGGTCGTTGGAATTTGAAATCTGGAGTTTATTCGTGATTTGGAATTTGGAATTTAAAAAAGGTTAAACATGAAAATGGCTGAGAATGAAATCTTGCTATTCTCGCGTCGGGATATTCGTGAAGCGGTAAGCATG
>JAJRXE010000204.1 GCA_024276455.1 Calditrichota bacterium | reverse complement strand
CTGGCCGGCGGCGTACTGCTGTTAAAATCTTTCACCGGCGCTCTGGCCACCTCCCTGCTGGGACTCCCCCTGCGGACCGCCATCCTGGTGGGTTTGGCTATTAGTCAGGTGGGAGAGTTTTCTTTCATTCTTTCCAGAACCGGAATGGAATACGGGATGTTCAGCGGTAATGTGTACCAGATGTTTCTGGCCTTCTCGATTCTGAGCATGGCCGCCACGCCTTTCATCATTACAATGGCTCCTGGCGCCGCCGACTTCATCGTCCGGTTACCGTTGCCCAAACGACTGAAAACCGGATTTTACCCTGTGGCAAAAGTCCAAATCGAGAGAAAAAAAGACCACCTCATCATCATCGGATTCGGGGTGATCGGAAGAAATGTGGCCCGGGCGGCGCGGGTTTCCGGTATCCCCTACGTCATCATCGAAATGAATCCCGAGACGGTGAAGAAAGAACTGGACCGGGGCGAACCGATTTACTACGGCGACGCCGCGCAGGAAATCATCCTGCAGCGGGCCAACATCAGGGCCGCGAGAGTGGTGGTGATTGCCATTAACGATCCCGTTTCCACCCGCCGAATCACCGAAATCATTCGCAAACTGAATCCCAAGGTGCATTTAATTGTCCGCAGCCGTTACCTGCAGGAAATGAAGCCGTTGTACGATCTGGGTGCCAACGAGGTCATTCCGGAAGAGTTCGAAACCTCGGTGGAAATTTCTACCCGGGTGCTGGGCAAATACCTGGTTCCGAAGGACGAAATCGAAGCCCTGGTCGCCGAAATCCGGGCGGACGGCTACGAAATGTTCCGCAGTCTTTCCACCGCGGCGGCGGCGATTTCCGATTTAAAATTGCACCTCCCCGAGGTGGAAATATGCTCCTTTCGGGTGGCAGCGGATTCGCCTTTGCTTGGTAAAAGTCTGGCCGAGGCGGACTTACGCAAACGCTACGGAATCACCTTGCTGGCCATCCGACGCAACGCCCGGGTACTGTCCAATCCGGGCGGAGAGACCCGATTCCAGGCCGGCGATCTGCTGTTTGTTCTGGGACCTCCCAAGAAGATCGCCGAAGCCGCCACCCTCTTTCTGAAATCCGGGGGAAATGAAGAAAACCCCCGCCCATCGGAGAAGGAAAGCGGCCAGGCGGACGTTAATTAGCGCTCTTCTGCTCGCCCGCATTGCCTTTGGCATCCACCAGGGTTCTTTACCGGGAAACGCCGCTGCGATTACCCACCGCTTTCCGCGCTGTTAACTGGTGTGGGAACAGACATTTACCGCAAACACATCCTCAACAATCCCCTTTTTTCCGATCGAACCCAAGAGGCGATCTTTCATTTTTTTCAAAAATCGCTTGACAAATAGGATTTATTACGATATAATACCAACTCGATTTTTGGAGCAGCGATTACTTAACGATACATCGGAAAAGAGGAATGCGGTGGAACAAGATCTCAGAACGTTTGAAGAAATTTGTCGGGAACACGGATTGAAAATTACCCCTCAACGAACGGCCATTTATCAGGAACTGCTAAAATCCAATGCCCATCCTTCTGCCATCATGATTCACCAACGGATCAAGAAATATTACCCCAACGTGTCTCTGGACACCGTGAACCGTACCCTGATTACTTTCGCGGAAATCGGACTGGTGCGAATTGTGGAAGGACGAGGCGACCCCAAGCGTTTCGATCCGAATCCCCGGCCGCACCATCACTTCCGGTGTATCCGCTGCGGCAAAATTGTCGATTTCTACAACGAAGAATACGACGCCCTGGAAATTCCTGCCGAGCTAAAGGAAAAGTTCCTAATCATCTCGAAGCGCGTTAACCTGGAAGGTATTTGCGACAGCTGTCGGAACAGTCGGTAAAAATCAGCTGCCAACTGCCCTGTTTTAGCAGGGTGACGATTTTTGGCTTTCAAATAGGAACAATTACGATTTAGTTGCTATTTAGGAATAAGAATTGAGATTAAATAGTAAGAGAACATTTAACCATTGTCATGACGCGTTAACAAAAAAAGGGAACAATGAACACCTCGCAATCGGGAGATTAACAGGCGATCTTCCACGTCGGAGAATAATCGTTCGTCGATTTACGATCCTGCCGGAGATAGAGATTTCCCGCCGCTCGAACCACCCGAATGGCTCGCCGGTTTTTCCCGGAGCAGATAAAGAGTAAGCAAGTAAACTATGTTCATATCAAATTTGAAAAACCACAAATCAAACACATCAGGAAAGGAGACGCTATGCAAAAAGGTAGCAAGAGTCCCAAACGGCCCACAGTGCTGGGCGGCGATCCGATCCGGGAATGGTGGCCGGATCAACTCAATCTTAAAATTCTCCACCAGCATTGCGCCAAGAGCAAACCGACCGGTACGGATTTCAATTACGCGGAGGAATTCAAGAAACTCGATTTGAAGGCGCTGAAGGAGGATCTCTACGCATTGATGACCGACTCCCAGGAGTGGTGGCCCGCTGACTACGGGCACTACGGTCCCCTGTTCATCCGCATGGCCTGGCACAGCGCGGGCACCTACCGCCTGTCGGACGGCCGGGGTGGCGCTTCCACCGGGAATCAGCGCTTTGCCCCGCTCAACAGCTGGCCGGACAATATCAATCTGGACAAAGCCCGCCGCTTGCTCTGGCCGATCAAGAAGAAATACGGCAACAAAATCTCCTGGGCCGACCTGCTCATCCTGGCCGG